>JAITLH010000159.1 GCA_031277995.1 Deltaproteobacteria bacterium | reverse complement strand
GGCTTGGTGGGCGATCTCCACAAGATCGTCCCCAAATTAACGGAACTTTGTCGTAAGGCCATTGGCCAAAGACAAGCCTAGCCAACCTAGCGGTTAGGCCACAAGATCGTCCCTAAATTAACGGAACTTTGTCGTAAGGCCATTGGCCAAAGGCCAGCCTAGCCAACCTAGCGGTTAGGCCACAAGATCGTCCCCAAATTAACGGAACTTTGTCGTAAGGCCATTGGCCAAAGGCCAGCCTAGCCAACCTCGCGGTTAGGCCAAAAGATCGTCCCTTCGGCCAGGGAATCGGCCTGGCCGGGGCCAGGGGCACAAAAAAGGAATGGGCATGTTTTGGGCTGAGGCACTAAAAGAACCGGGCAAGGATTTGACCGGGGAAGTAGGCGCTCCGGGGAGAGTGGCGGTGAAAGATTGGAAAAAAACCTATCGAGAGAGGCTAACCACGGCCGCCGAGGCGGTTAGGCTTATTAAAAGCGGGGATAGGGTATCGGTGGCCAACGCCGTGGGGGAACCAAGCTTTGTGATCGACGCCATGATCGATAACCGCGAGGCTTATAGGGACGTCGAGATTACCCACATGCTGCCCATGGGCAAGTGCCAGTTCGCCCAAGCCGGCATGGAAAAGTATTTTAGGCTTAACTCAACTTTTGTTGGCGGGCCGACCCGGGAAACGGTTAAGGCCGGGCATGGGGATTTCACGCCCTGCTATTTTTCCCAAATTCCCAACTTATATGACCGAACGCTGCCCCTGGACGTCGCCTTAATCCACGTCTCGCCCCCGGATAAAAACGGTTTTTGTTCCTGCGGGGTCTCCATCGACTACACCAGAAAGTCGGCCGAGGTGGCCAAGATCGTCATCGCCCAGGTAAATGCCAACATGCCCAGGACCTTGGGCGATACCTTCGTCCACGTCTCAAAAATTACCGCCCTGGTCGAACATGACGCCCCCTTAATCGAACTGCCCCCGCCCAAGATTACGGACGTGGAAAGGGCCATCGGGGAAAATTGCGCCAAACTCATAAACGACGGCGATTGCCTCCAGCTGGGCATTGGGGCCATTCCCGACGCGGTTTTGTTGTTTTTAAAGGACAAAAAGGATTTGGGCATACACTCTGAGATGTTTTCCGACGGCGTGGTGGAATTGGCCGAAATGGGGGTCATTAACCATTCGAGGAAAAATTTCATGCCCAAAAAGGCCATAGCCACCTTCCTCATGGGCACCAGAAGGCTCTACGATTACGTCCACGATAACCCCAGCGTCCATATGGCTCCCTCCACCTGGGTAAACGATCCCTTTATCGCCGGGAGAAACGATAACCTCGTGTCGATTAATTCCTGCGTCCAGGTGGATCTGCTGGGGCAAGTTAGTTCCGAGACCGTGGGCTACACGCAAATAAGCGCCGTCGGCGGCCAGGTGGATTTTGTCAGGGCGGCGGCCCTCTCCCGGGGCGGCCGCTCCATAATCGCCATGGCCTCGACCGCGGCCGGGGGCCGGATCTCCAAGATCGTGTCCTTATTGGACGAGGGGGCGGTCGTCACCACCAATCGCTGCGACGTTGAGTACGTCATCACCGAATACGGCATCGCCAACCTAAAATACCGGACCTCGCGCGACCGGGCCAGGATGCTCATCGACATCGCCCACCCGGACCATCGGGATAAACTCAAAGACGGTTTTGAGCGGCGCTTTAAGGTCAAGTATTCCGGGGGCGTTAGCGTTTACCTGGGCGCCTGGCCCCAGCGCCCCAGCGTCTAGTTTGGTTTGCCAAAAACTAAATGGCCTCGAGCGGGCCCAAACTAGGTGGCCCGGGCGGGGGCCATCCCCGGACGGGGAAAGAACGAAGGCAAATGAATAGGGAAGTTTTTATTTTGGCGGCCGTTAGAACCGCCATCGGAAAATTCGGGGGCGCCCTGGCCGGTTTTAGCGTCTCGGAGCTGGGGGCCATCGTCATTAAAGAAGCCCTAAAGCGATCCACCGTGAGCCCTCAGGAAGTGGACGAGGTCTTCATGGGATGCGTCCTTCAGGCCGCCCAGGGCATGAACGTGGCCAGGCAGGCGACTTTGAAGGCCGGGCTACCGGTGGACGTCCCGGCCCTGACCTTAAATAACGTTTGCGGCTCCGGGCTTAAGTGCGTAAACCTGGCCGCCGCCATGATAGCCGCCGGATCGGCCGAGGTCATGGTGGCCGGGGGCATGGAGAACATGTCCGGGGCGGCCTACGCCCTGACCAAAGCCCGGTTCGGTTACCGGATGAACGATGGACTTCTTATCGACACCATGGTCAAAGACGCCCTTTGGGACGCCTTTTTCGACTACCACATGGGCGTCACCGCCGAAAACGTGGCCGAAAAATATGGGATAAGCCGGTTAAGCCAGGACGAGTTTTCCTGGGGGAGCCAGGCCAAGTGCGAACGGGCCTGGCAGGCCCAAAAGTTCCAAGACGAAATCGTCCCCGTCCCCATAAAGACCAAGGGGGGCGAGACGGTTTTTGAGGTTGACGAGTTTCCCCGAAAAGGCGTCACCATAGAGAGTTTGGCCGCTTTAAAGCCGGCTTTCAAAAAAGACGGGACGGTCACGGCCGGTAACGCCACCGGGATAAACGACGGGGCGGCGGCGGTGGTTTTGGTTTCGGCCGAAAAAGCCCGGGAACTAAACCTTAAGCCCCTGGCCAGATTCGTGACCGGCGCCTCGGCCGGGGTACCGCCCGACGTCATGGGCATAGGGCCGGTTTTTAGTAGCCGCCAGGCCTTGGACCAGGCCGGCCTTAAGATTTCCGATCTGGATCTAATCGAGGTAAACGAAGCCTTCGCCGCCCAGGCCCTGGCCGTCTCAAAAGAGCTTGACCTTGACCCCTACCGGGTTAACGTAAACGGCGGGGCCATTTCCTTGGGTCACCCGGTGGGCGCCTCCGGGGCCCGGATCCTGGTTACCTTGATCCATGAGCTAAGGCGCCGGGAAGAGAGGCGGGGTTTGGCCACCCTTTGCGTTGGCGGCGGCATGGGCGTAAGCGCGATCGTTGAGGCGCCGTAAGGGTCAATATGCCAAACGGGGACTTTATACTAACGAGCGAAAAGGGCGTCGCCCTTATCGAGATTAGCCTCGGGCGGGGGCTAAACGTTTTCGATTCCAAAGCGGTCAAGGGCCTGTCTGCCCTAATTGGCGAGCTCGGCCAAACGGACGTAAGATGTTTGGTTTTGACGGCGCTTGGCGAGAAAGCCTTCGTGGCCGGGGCCGATCTTAAGGAGATGATGCCCATGGGGCGAATGGAGGCCAAAAACCTCTGCCTGGCAGGAAATAAGCTCATGGAAAAAATCTCGGCTTTCCCGGTTCCCGTCATCGCGGCCGTGAACGGCTACGCCATAGGCGGCGGCTTGGAACTAGCCTTGGCTTGCGACATTAGGCTGGCCTCGGAAAAGGCCTCCTTTTCCCTGCCCGAGGTCAGTTTTGGCATCATTCCCGGTTACGGGGGAATAATGCGCCTAAGCCGCCTAGTTGGCCGGGGCCGGGCCAGCGAACTTATCTTTACCGCCCGGCGCCTGGGGGCCAGGGAAGCCCTCGATTGGGGCCTAATTAACGCCGTCTACCCCCCGACGGAACTTTTGCCCGAGGCCATGAGGATGGCCCAAACCATAGCCTCCAAGCCGCCACTGGCCGTGGCCTCGGCCAAAAAAGTCTTGGCCCAAAGCGAGGGCCTGGAAGCCTCCAAGGCCTACCTACTGGAGCTGGGGGAATTTTCCAACCTTTTTGGCACCTTCGATCAGCTAGAAGCCATGCGAGCCTTTGTCGAAAAAAGGGACCCGCCGCCCTTTAAGGGCTAAGGCCTTAGCCTTAGCCCTTAAAGGAAGCCAAGCTAAGCCCCGCCCACTTCCGGTCATGGCCCATTAGGGTCATAATCGGGGGCGCTTCCGGCGAGGTCGGTCCCCATCTTGCCCCAGGCAGTTTACCAATCGTTGAAACCCATGAAAGCCAAATCGTCCGCCCTACTTACGCTTCTTTTTGTCGCGGTCATGTGGAGTACCTCGGGCGTTCTCATTAAGTCCGTGACTTGGTCGCCCTTGGCCCTGGCCTCGTCGAGGGGGCTGGTGGCCGCTTTGGCCATAACCTTACTTAAGCCCGGGGGCTTTAACCCCAAGGCCCTAACCAAGACCCATTGGCTGGCCGCTTCGATCTACGGGTCTTTGAGCCTGGTTTACGTATCGGCCATGAAACTCACCACGGCCGCCAACGCCATCGTTTTGATCTACACCGCCCCCATCTGGGTTGGGCTTTTGGCCCCGGTCTTACTAAGGGAGCGCACGGCCGTAAAAGACTGGCTTTTCATGGCCGTCATGTTCGCCGGGATAATCCTGTTTTTCTTGGACGCCCTTTCGCCCGATGGCCTTTTGGGCAACTTTATCGCCTTGGCCGGGGGCTTACTTTATGGGCTCCAGGTCATAGCCTTTAGAAAACTCAAAGACGCCGGGCCCGCCAACGTCGTGATCCTGGGCAATTTCATCACCTTCGCCCTTGGCCTCCCTTTCTGGGGGGCGCCCTGGCCAAGCCTTTCCGGCTGGCTTTTTATCGTTGGCTTAGGCGTTTTTCAGTTAGGTTTACCCTATTACCTTTACGCCCTAACGGTTCCAAAGGTCTCCTCCCTTGAGCTTATTTTGGTGCCCATGCTTGAGCCAATTCTATGCCCCATCTTGGTTTTCCTGTTTCTCGGGGAGAGACCCGGCCGCTGGGCCTTATACGGCGCCGCCATCGTCATGACCGCGGTCATCGTTTGGAGCGTCCTAAAGGTCAGAGACGACAACCTCCGGATCGGGGCCCTGGCCGCCTAAAGCCAAGGGGCCCTATGGTGGGCCAACATGGCCATCCTGGCCAAAACCTTGGGGCCGGGACTTACGAATCGAAAGGAGAAAAAAATGAACGTAGGCATCGTGGGGGCCGGAACCATGGGCGCCGGAATCGCCCTGGCCTTGGTCATGGGAGGGGAGCATTCCGTGACCCTGACGGACCTCGATATGGGGCTGGCCAATTTGGGCAAAGACAAGATTCGGGACAAACTGGAAAAGCTGGCGACCAAGGGGAAAATCGACCCGGCTAAGGCCCAGGAGGCCCTGGAAAGGGTCAAGGTGGCTAGCCTCGAAGCCTTGTCCGCTTGCGAGGTGGCCTTGGAAGCCATTATCGAGCGCCTTAATGACAAAAGGGCCCTTTTTTCAAAGCTTTCGGACATATGCCCCAAAAACACCTTGTTCGCTTCCAACGCCTCGTCGATTTCCATCACCCGGATTGGGGAGGGCCTCGATCGGCCAGTCGTGGGGATCCACTTTTTTAACCCGGCCGAGCTCATGCCTTTGGTGGAAATCGTGGCCGGGCCGGCTCTGCCCAGAAAACTTATCCATAAGGCCAAAGCGCTTATCGAGTCAATCGGCAAAACGCCCGTCCTGGTCACCGATTCGCCCGGCTTTGTGGTTAACCGCCTTCTCATCCCCATGATAAACGAGGCCGTCGGCCTTTTGGCCGAAAAAGTCGCGAGCGCCCAGGACATTGATCTGGCCATGCGTCTGGGGGCCAATCATCCGATGGGCCCACTGGCCCTGGCCGATCTCATCGGGCTTGACGTATGCCTTAGTATCATGGAAACCTTGCGATCCGATCTAAGGGACGAAAAGTACCGTCCCCACGCCCTTTTGGCCGAAATGGTCAAAGATGGCCATCTGGGCCGTAAGTCCGGCC
>JAITLH010000144.1 GCA_031277995.1 Deltaproteobacteria bacterium | reverse complement strand
ATGTTTAACTAAATTAACTCAATCTTACGACAATTAAAGAAACCGTAAAGGGTTCTATTTTCGCCCCATTCAGGGTTTGACTTTGGGCGCCCTTTCGAGTCAGCCCAGGAAATTTCTCGGCGCCAACCAAAGGCCATTTTTGGCCCATTGAGCGGAAGGGACCCCTTGACCCTATTGGATTGTCCCCCTTCTTGCCAGGCGAGGCCGCCAGGGGCCAATTTGACCGATTACGGGCCTATTTTTTGATGGGGGCTTCCCCTTTCACGGCCGGCCAAAAAACCATGGCCGGAACGGTTTTTTTAAAGGGGCGCCTGCCCTTTGGCCGGCCAAATAATTATGGCCGGAACTTCGTTTTGAGATGAGCGGGTAGAAAATCGAACCAGAACCGGATTATTTAGCTTTTGGTATTTTTCGGCGCCTTATTTGTCTTTGGAGTAAATCGCACCATGATTGAAACGCTTATCATCGCCGATACTCTGACCGGCTCCGCTGACACGGGGGCCAAGTTTTCCAATAACGGGCCGGTAAAACTGGTCCATTTAAACGGGCCCGATTGGGCCGGGGTAAAAGGGGTGGTCACGGTAAATACCAATACCCGGGCCAAGGACCCCTTGGCCATTCCCGAGACCCTGGCCAAAGTTAAAACGCTCCTAAACGATCGAAAACCCAAGATCATGTTTAAAAGGATCGATAGCTGCCTTAGGGGTTCTATCGGCCTGGAGATTTCCTCGTTTTTAAAGGCCTTCGATGAGCTTGATTTCGCTTTGGTCGCCCCGGCCCACCCGGAGTTTGGCCGAATCACCATTAACGGCATCCATCGCATTGACGATAAACCCGTCCACACCACCCAATACGGAAAGGATCCCTTGACGCCCGTGTTGGATTCCCGCCTAAAAAACATCCTTAGCCAAGATCACGATCTACGGGTCGAGTCAATCGATCTTAACGAGGTCCGAAACGGCCCGGAGGCCATAAAGCAGCAACTTATTGGTTTTCTGGCCAAAGGCAAAAAGTTTATCGTCGCCTGCGACGCCGAATTCGACTACGACTTAGATTTGTTGGCCAAAGGAACGCGGGATCTGGCGGAGAGAATTTTGTTTTCCGGATCCTCGGGACTGGCCTCGATCCTGGCCGATATTTTCGCGGTAAAAAACCACAACTGGTTGGATGACGAATTCCACCCGCCCACGCCCAGCCCACCCATCGTTTTCTTTGGCGGGTCATACTCAAAAATATTGCGAAAACAATTTGAGGTTTTGGCCAAGGAACGAAACGGCGAGATCCATACCGTAAACGTCGAAGCCCTGTTTAACGATCTGGGCCAAACCATACCCTTACTCCCTCCGGGCCAGCCCTTAATACTCACTTTGCCCGATAAGGGAAACGACGATGGGTTTAAGAAAAAATATCCCCTATCGGCCATAAACGAAAAATACGGGGTTCTGGCCGCCGACCTAGTCAAGAACCGGCAGTTTAACACCATCTTCCTTTCCGGCGGCGATCTGGCCAAGGCCACTTTAAAAGCCTTGGACATTCACGAGATCTGGATCCGTTCCGACCTAAGCCACGGCGTCGTTTTCTCCTCGTCTGGACATCTGTCAATCTTGACCAAGCCAGCCGACTACGGCGAGCCGGATACCTTAAGCAAACTTTTTGAAGACCTTACCGCCGAGGACGATTGGTAACCCAATTAACGAGCGGAAAAGGCCCGTTTTAACTTCCGGGGGCACCCCTTGGAAAACGGACAAGCCCCGTGCTTAACTTAAATAGCCAAAATAAAAAATAGCGCTTAACGTTTAACCACCGGAAACATAAAGGAAAAAAATAAACCTTGCCTTTTCATTTTTTTTCCGATAACATCTAAATAGCATTCCTGTGAATGCGAGCAAAGAGCCCCCATGAGGTATTCTTGCCCATGGGGGTTTTTTTTGCCAAAATCGTTTAGCCATCATTCTTAACCGAACCTGGCTTACGCCTTCCCTTTGAAAACTTTCAAGCCTAACGCTTAACTTAAATAGCCAAAATACAAAACCGCGCCAGATCTTTAAACACCGGAAACATAAAGGGAAAAAATAAACCTTGCCTTTTCATTTTTTTTCCGATAACATCTAAACCGCATTCTGCGGAATGCGATATTGCGACCCCCCACGTGGAATTCTTGCCCGTGTGGGGGTTTTTTTTGCCAAAATCGTTTAGCCATCATTGACGTTTAGACAATAAAGTCTTCTAGATAGGGGTTTTTATGATTGATTTGACTCGCGGCGGTTGGGGATATATAATAAGTCCGATATAGGACAATACAAAATTTTTACCGTTCTAATTGGGACTTGTTTTGAGAAGTGGTGGAGGCGTTATGTACGCGAAATCAAACGAGCAGGTGGCCGAATATTGCGGTCTTATTAGGCAACTGAATCTTGAATACGAGGAATATGCCCGCACCGTCGGTCTTACGCACAGTAGCCTGCGAACGCTCTCCATAATCTATGACAATCCCGATGGATGTTCCCAAAAGACCATTTGCGACCACAGCTTTCTGCCAAAGCAGACGGTCAACGCGATCGTGACGGGCTTTTTAAAACAAGGAGTAATAAAACTAACGGAACTTAAAACAGACCGGCGAAGAAAGACGATACGCCTGACGAAAAGGGGCTTGGAATATATCAACCCCTTGTTTTCCAAAATCAAAAACGCCGAAAACAAAGCCATGGAAAGCCTTGACGCGGGACAAAGGGCCGCGCTTCTCGAAAACACCCGGCTGTATTTAGCCAATTTTCATGAACGCATGAAAGATGACAGTAAATGAGCCGATCCTTTTGCCGAGGCTCGTTTTTGATCCGATCGCCTAAGTTTGCGGCCTGCCTGGCGGCGCCTGGACTTAATGAGCTTGTAAAGAGGTTTAGCGCGTGGGAAAAACGGTAAGGACAGATCCCGCCGCGGCGGTTTTCGCCATCGCGACCTTTCATGCCCACCTTGGCCGCGAAACGCGCCGCTCCGGAAAACTCCGCCGCCACCAACGACGAGGCGCGAATGGAGGAAAGCACGCTTGAGAACGCGACCGGGGCGCTTCAGGTCGCCCTTGAGGGCGCGACGGGACTAAAATTCTTTACGCGGTCACGGGCGCTTACTTCTGGACGGGCGACATCAGCGACTCGGACGGCAAAGCTTGGCGTTTCACTTTTTATAAAGGCAATTACTTCGTTCACGACCTGTGGCGGCATTACGGCTTTGCCGTCAGGCCGATGACTCAATAGGGAAGTATTTCAATGGACAAACGAATTTTGGGAAAAGACTTGGCCGTGTCGGCGGTGGGGCTTGGATGCATGGGCTTTTCACACGCTTACGGCACAGCGACGGAAAAAAACGAGGCGACGCGGCTGATCCGCGGGGCCGTGGAAATGGGCTATACGTTTTTTGATACCGCGGAATGTTATGTCGGCCGTTTCGCCGACGGCACGCCCAGCAACAACGAAGAACTGGTCGGCGAAGCGCTGAGACCCTTTCGCGACCATGTCGTGATCGCGACGAAATTCGGCGTACGTTTGGAAACAGACAAAATCGTCCCGCCAGTTTCGGATTCACGCCCAAGGGTCATACGAGAGTCGGCGGAAGGTTCCCTGAAACGGTTGGGAGTCGATCGCATTGACCTTTACTATCAACACAGGATCGACCCGAACGTTCCCCCTGAGGAAGTGGCGGTCGTAATGGCGGATTTGATGAAAGAAGGCAAGATCAGGTATTGGGGGGTTTCCGAAGCCGATGAGACTTACCTTCGCCGCGCCCACGTCGTCTGCCCCGTCACCGCGATACAGAACCGCTACTCCATGATGGCGCGATATCATGAATCGCTGTTTTCGGTATTGGAAGAACTCAACATCGGTTTTGTGGCTTATTCCCCGATGGCCAACGGTTTTTTGAGTGGAAAATATGGGCAAGATTCCACTTTCGAACCAATCACGGACTACCGTAGCGTCATGCCGCAGTATTCGTCTGAAGGCATCGAGCGGAACCAAAAACTGCTCGAAATGCTCCAAAACATCGCCCAAAAAAAGGACGCCACGCCCGCTCAGATCTCCTTGGCCTGGATGCTTTGCAAAAAACCTTGGATAGTACCCATACCAGGCTCTAGTAAGGCGGATCGCATTGAGGAAAACTTCAGGGCCGGGGAAATCATTCTGACCAAGGATGAAGTCGACGAACTTGACAAAGAACTTGAATCGATCCCCATGTCGGAGGTATTCGGCGGGACGAAACGGGAAAAACCATCAGAAAATTGAAAGGAGTGTATTATTATGGAATATGTCACCTTGAATAACGGCCTCAAAATGCCGATTTTGGGGTTTGGCGTCTATCGGATCACCGACTTGGCGGTTTGCGAGCAAGCCGTTTTTGACGCCATCTCGGCGGGTTACCGCCTGATCGACACCGCGGCGGCTTATCACAACGAAGAGGCGGTTGGTAAGGCAATCCAAAAAAGCGGCGTTTCTCGTGAGGAACTGTTCATCACCACAAAGCTGTGGATATCGGATGCCGGCTATGAGAACGCGAAAAAGGCCTTTCAAAAATCGCTGGACAATCTTGCCCTTGACTACCTCGATTTGTATCTCATCCATCAGCCCTTTAACGACATATACGGCTCATGGAGAGCGATGGAGGAATTGTACGCCGAAGGGAGAATCCGCGCCATAGGCGTCAGCAATTTTCCGGTTGACCGCCTGATTGACTTGAAGCTGTACAATAAAATCCCCCCGGCGGTGAATCAGATTGAAGTTCACCCGTTTTGCCAGCAGGCGGAAAGCGCGCCTTACCTGCGGGAAAACGATATTCTGGTCGAGGCCTGGGGGCCGCTTTCCTCAGAAAGGAACAACCTGTTTGAAAACGGCCCGCTAAAGGAATTGGCGGCCAAGCACGGACGTTCGGTGGCCCAGGTCGTACTGCGATGGCATATCCAGCGGGGAATCGTCGCCATTCCCAAGTCCGTACGAAAGGAAAGAATCGTTGAGAATCTTAAGGTCTTTGATTTTGAGCTAGACGCGCTGGACATGGAAAAAATAGCGGCCTTGGACACCAAGGCGAGCGCGTTCTTCTCTCACACCGATCCGGAAACCGTAAAGCTGTTCAAAACCTTCGGCGATTGATTCTTTTTTCCCGGGTCACGCTTGGGGCGCGACCAGGGACGTTAACCCGTATCCACCGCCGGCCCAAATAGGGGCGGCGGCGTCGGTATCCCCATCGCGACCTTTTTTTCGCCGATAACCCTTCAAACCTAGTCTAAGGCCTGGCTTGGCCCTAAGGCTGGAAAAAATCTTTCTCCCTAACGACTTTCCGTAAACGGTCTATAAGGAACCTCGGAAGGCTTGGGGACCTTTGCCGCCCCCCCTTTTCTACCAGCCCCGCCGTCAAAGGCCGCCACGGGCCGATTACCGTCCTTTGCGAAGGGATTTCGAGTGGGGGTGAGGTTTTCGGTCTTTGAATCAAAAACCGTGAGCCCCGCCAAGCCCTTGGCCAGTCTTTTTTGGCCGTGAACGGTCGCTAACCCTAGGCTTACCTAAAGTATCCAAAATACAAAACCGCGCTTGATCTTTAACCACCGGAAACATAAAAGAAAAAAATTAACCCTTGCCTTTTCTTTTTTCTTAGGTACAATATAAATGGAAGAGTTGTTAAGTGCCTTCACGGGAATTCTTGCCCGTGAGGGCTTTTTTTTTGCCAAAAAACCGCCTAGACCTAGGCTTAACTATATTATCCAAAATACAAATCAGCGCGTGATCTTTAACCACCGGAAACATAAAAGAAAAAAATTAACCCTTGCCTTTTCTTTTTTCTTAGTTATAATA
>JAITLH010000120.1 GCA_031277995.1 Deltaproteobacteria bacterium | reverse complement strand
TTTAGGCATTTTACATGGCGGCCCCTCCACTTGGCTGCCCTTGGCGGCGGTGACGTCCCTGGTCAGGTTTTTTATGGTGGCCGTGACCATCATCGTCGTGGCCGTGCCGGAGGGCCTGCCCATGAGCGTCACCTTGTCCTTGGCTTATTCCATGCGCAAAATGACGGCGGCCAATAATCTAGAAGACGCATGCACGCTTGTGAGACCATAGGCGCGGCCACGGTCATATGTTCCGACAAAACCGTAACTTTGACCATGAATCAAATGAAGGTTTCTTCATTCGTCTATTCAACTCTGTCAAAAGACCAGATGCCCCAAGGGCTGGAAAAAGATTTTCTGGCCGAGGCCTTGGCCGCCAATTCGACGGCCAACTTGATGCCCGACGAGTTAGGAAAATTAACCAAGCCCCTTGGCAATCCCACGGAATCGGCGCTTTTGATGTGGGTTGAAGAAAAAGACATGGGTTACCTGGATATCAGGAACTCCTTTGACATCAAGGGGCAGTTAACCTTCTCAACCGAACGCAAGTATATGGGGACCATCGGTTACGGCGTCATCAAAGACCGTTTGGTTTTGCACGTTAAGGGGGCCCCGGAGATAGTCTTGTCAAAGTCGTCCCATAGGCGCTCCCCCGATGGCCAAGTTATCGATCTCTCGGACGAGACCAGGGAAGAGATTTCCAACGCCCTTAAGTCCGAACAAGAGCGCGGCATGAGGACTTTGGGTTTGGCCATGATGACGGTCGATTCCAAAGCTCCCGAGTTTAGCCAAGATGACATAATAAACCTGATCAGCCAAAATAAACTGGTATTCATGGGCTTTTTCTCGATTGCCGACCCCGTCAGGCCAGAAGTGCCCCCGGCCGTAAAAACCTGTTCCGAAGCCGGTATCAGGGTCAAGATGGTTACCGGCGACAACCAAGCCACGGCTCGCGAAATCGGTACCCAAATAGGCATCGTCAAGCCCGATGATACCTCGAGCGGCATTTCGGTAACCGGCGATCAATTCATGGCCTTGGATGACGCCGCCGCTTTGGAGTCGGCCAAGAAGATGAGCATCATGAGCAGGGCCAGGCCTTTGGCCAAACAGCGGTTGGTTACCTTATTGCAAAAATCCGGGGAAGTGGTGGCCGTGACCGGAGACGGATCCAACGACGCCCCGGCCTTAAACCATGCCGACGTTGGCTTAGCCATGGGCATAACCGGAACTTCCGTGGCCAAAGAAGCGGCGGACATTATCCTTTTGGACGATTCATTCGCCAGTATCGTTAAGGCCGTCATGTGGGGCCGTTCGATCTACGCCAACATTCAAAAATTTATCCTGTTCCAGTTAACCATAAACGTTTTGGCCCTGGGCGTGGCCTTACTGGGACCGTTTTTGGGCATTCAGCTGCCTTTGACCGTAACCCAGATGCTTTGGGTTAACTTAATCATGGACACCTTCGCGGCCCTGGCCCTGGCCAGTGAACCGCCCGACTGGGGACTAATGAAAAAGTCGCCCAGAAACCCGGAAGCTTTTATCGTGACCCCGACCATGGCCAAGTTCATTTTTACCGTTGGCGGCGTTTTCCTGGTGATGTTTCTTATTTTGGCTATTTTCATGAAAAACGTTTTCCCGATGAACACGGAAACCGCTCAGGGTCTCCATAACCTGTCGATTTTCTTTTCGACCTTCGTTTTCCTCCAGTTCTGGAACTTGTTTAACGCCAGGATGTTGGGCAGATACACCTCGGCCCTGGGCGGTCTGGGGGAAAGCAAGATGTTTCTTTTAATTGTCATTGTCATAGCCATCGGACAGATCCTGATGACCCAGTTTGGCGGGGAAGTTTTTCGAACCGTACCGTTGACCTTTAAGGAATGGGCTGTTATTATTGTTTGCACGTCACCGGTTCTTTGGGTTGGCGAGGTGGTTCGTTGGCGTCAACGGTCTAGCCTTTTGGCCAATTAAAAGCATAATATCCAAGGCCAAAGTTTAACTTTGGCCTTGGATTGGCATATTTTTTTCTTTTAAACTGATTTATGTTTTAAAAATAAATCATTTTTACCATTGGAGGATTAAAGCATGGCCGTCAGCCTAGTTAAAGGCGGGAATATCTCGCTTGAAAAGGCCGCTCCTGGTTTAAAATTCATCCTGGTCGGTTTGGGGTGGGACGTAAACGAGACCTCCGGGGTGGAGTTCGATCTCGACGCCTCGGCCTTTCTCTTAAACGCGAGCGGGAAAGTTAGAAACGGTAAGGATTTTATTTTTTACAACAACCTAAAAAGTCCCGACGGATCGGTGGAACACACCGGGGATAATCGGACCGGCGCCGGGGAGGGCGATGACGAAGTCATTTTCATAGATCTTGACAAGATCCCCCAGGACGTCAAGCGGATCGTCATCTCTTGCACCATCCACGAAGCCGAAACCCGCAAGCAAAATTTTGGCATGGTCTCAAACGCCTTCATCAGGATCGTCAATAGGATTGGCGAGGTTGAGATCGCCCGATACGATCTTACCGACGACATGGGCGATGAGACGGCCATGATTTTCGGGGAATTGTACCTGGAAGGAACGGAGTGGAAATTTAAGGCCATTGGCCAGGGTTACGGCGGCGGTTTATTGGCGGTGGCCAAATCTTACGGCGTCCCTCTGTAAACCCAAGAACCGCTAACTTAAAAACCCATAAACGCATCTGAGGTTTGTTTCCATGGCCGTGACTTTAGTTAAAGGCGGTAACGTTTCCTTAACCGGGCAAGCCCCAGGTTTAAAGTCGGTTATTGTCGGCTTGGGCTGGGACGCCCGCCAAACCGAGGGCGAAGACTTTGACCTTGACGCCTCGGCTTTTTTGCTTAAGGCCGACGGAAAAGTTAGGGCCGACGAGGATTTCATCTTTTACAACAATTTGGTGTCCACGGACGGATCGGTTGAACATACCGGCGACAATTTGGTGGGCGGCGGGGAAGGCGACGACGAGGTGATCAAGGTCAATCTTGAAGCCGTGCCCGGCGAGATTCAAAAAATCTCCTTCACGGTATCCATTTATGACGCCAACGCCCGCAGGCAGAATTTTGGTATGGTCTCAAACGCCTTTATCCGGATAGTCAATCAATTGGACAATCAAGAGATTGTCAAATTTGACCTCTCCGAAGACATGAGCACGGAAACGGCCATGATTTTCGGCGAAATCTACCGTCACAAAGGCGAATGGAAATTTAAAGCGGTGGGGCAGGGCTTTTCTGGGGGCCTCCACGCTTTGGCCTCGCATTTCAACGTTGACGTGGAATGAAGGGCTTTTTTACGCGCGTTAAAACACAGGCGGCGGGGTTTTCCCCGCCGCTTTTGCTTGGGGGGCCGTTATTTTGGCGCTTTGGTCGGTAGATAAGTCGGGGGAATTTCCCTTTTCTGGGGGTTGGGCGATGGGCCTTGGCGGGGTGCCGACGTAGGGTTTGGCCACCTGAAACTTCCCTTGACTCGGCCCTTGGTCAGTCCCAGGGCACGGCCCTTGGCCGGGGCCGGGTGGGCTTATCGGCGAACCCACGGGATAAGCCGGTGGCCTGGAATTAGGCCGGCCAGGACCCATGTCGGTAGTTTCTTGATTGTCATAAGGATTAAATTGGTTAAATTGATACTTGACGTCGGTGGGATAACCAAATTCATTGGGCTTTGGGTTTCCGGGAAGGCACCCGAAAACTACGCCTGAAATAAAATTAATTATGGGTATTAAATTTAATAACGTAAGAAAGCTTTGACCGTTAAAATCATGTATTCTTCTAGTTGTAGTTGATATAAAAGGTAAATATAAAAAATAACCATAGAATATAAGACATATTTTAATTATATCAAATTTCCTAGTAAATAAAAATAATATATGTTTAATTTGTACAGCCGTTAAGGTAAATATTACAAAACAAATGACAGTATTAACAATAAAGCAGCGCCAATATTGCGATCTATTAGCGCGTCCTGAAAAATCAACGACTAAAAGACTAACGATATTAACGAAAAAAGTTTTCGCCGCGGCGCCCATTGTAATTAGACCTTTTTCGCTCGCCCATCAAAACGAGCGTAAATAACCCGGAGTTTTGGGCCAAAACCTTCTCGCGGGCATCCTTCCACGCGTTGTCGTGGAATTACTATTTATCGTGATCAAAATAGACCTTAATGGCTAGACTTATTTTTCATAAAGTTAGTTTATATACTGAAACTTATCTATCGTAAGCGTCTTTAAAGACCCGCCTCCCTTAAAACACGCTTTAAAATAATCTAATCTTAACATAGAAAACTTATTTTACCAAATTATTTTTAATATCGATTATCCCCACCCTCCTTACGCGCCCTTCCAAGGCCAAACCCCGTAAAACCTGAGCCCAAAATTCCCGCCCAACTTCTTCTAAGCCGAGGCGATCGTCTCGTCGGTAAGTACGTAAATATTGAAAAACTCATTAAGGGTGCCCATGAATCCCCTTACGATTTTTCGCCAAAAGGTTTAGCCCATAGGCGCGATAAAAAAAGCGGTTTTTGGCCCTTTAAGTCGCGACTTTCTAGGCGTTTTGAAAAAAAGTCCACGGCGAGTTTTGAAAAAGGCTCGGGTTATCCAAACGAACTCGGTCTTTCCAAAGCCGGCCGGGCCAAAGCCATAATCGATACCAAAATAGGGATATTAACCAAAGGGGGCCCGCCCTAATCCCGCCCATGCCTAAGCCTGACAAAGGCGGGAGCGTCCCAAACGCTCTAGTCAATAATGGCCGCGTCGTCACGGCAATTGGCCCAGGGCGCGCCGCGGCCCACGGTAAGACAAACAAACCGCGATAAAAGGTCGGCTGGACGAAATAAGCCCGAGAAAAATTAACCCCACGCTTGGGCGCCAAGGGATTAAACTTCAAGGCCTAAGCGGGGAGGCAACCGAGGTTAATTTAGATTTCGCTTGGACGGGTCAATAAAGCCCTCGACTCGCCTTAAGCCCAATTCATCGCCGCCCATTTAGACATGATCGCCGTCATTTAGTAGGCCCGGAGCGATTGGGATCGGGGGGATTTCCACCCACGGATGGCTGGCCGCCTGATGGCCGCCCTGGCCGCTGAGTCTGTCCTTGGTAAGGCTGAGAGCCAGGTTGGGGCGGCTGGCTTTGGTAGGGTTGGGCCCCAGGTTGGGGCGGCTGGCCTTGGTAAGGCTGAGAGCCAGGTTGGCGCGGCTGGCCTTGATAGGGTTGGGCCCCAGGTTGGGGCGGGGCTCCGGCGTATGGCCCTGAATCGTAATACGGGTTTTGGCCAGGGTAGGGAGGACTGCCGGGATAAGGGGGTTGCTGGTACCCTTGTTGGTCATAGGGTGATTGCGGGTAGCCATAAGGGGGAGCCTGGGGATATTGAGCATAATAGTCAGGGGGATAGCCAAAATTATTAGGACCTGGAGTTCCGGGTATGCAACCGAAAATGATAAGAGTTAAGAAGTTAATATAAGGTATTAAAGATAAGATGGTAAACCAACCGCTATAGTTAAAATCATGTAATCTTCGAGCCGTGACGGCTATGAAAGGTATACATAATATATAACCAAATAAAGATAAAATCGCTATGGCGCTATATGGACTGGCGCCGCTAAAAAAAAGATTAAATAAAATTATTCTGTAGGTAAAGAATAATATTAAATAAGAAAGGACTGCGTTTATTATAAAGCAGCCCCAATATTCTGATCTATTGGAACGATCTGAGAAATTAAAGATATTTTTAGTAAAAGCTTGAAAGATAGTGCTCATTATAATTACCCTTGTTTTTAATTTTAATAGTGATTTATTTGAAAAGTCACATCTTAAAATCGCGTCAGCCGGCCCGTTGGTTCGATCGGCCCATATGGTAGGGGCCGCTTAAGTCAGCGGATAGCACCTATACGATTCCTAAAATAGGTACAAAAAAAACAGAAAAATAAGCTTAAGAGTTATAAAGAATTTTATGACAGCTTTAGTTATTCAAAATAACCACTTAAGTTAATTTTTTGTTAAATAAATAGTGATTTATAGTGACTAATGATTGTTTTTAGAAGTTTATAAATCCGGTTTAACGGTAAATTGGTTAACCCAGAGCCCTCGTCCGATAAAGTGTCCGTTGACAGAAAAGAGGCGACAAATATAGCCTAAGCTTTTGGCGTTTGAGCCTTAAGGTTCTGCGATATGGCTATGGCCTTTAGCGATATGGCTATGGTCTTATCATTAATTAGTCAATCTTTTATGTATAAACTGAAAAATAAATATATTGTTCTG
>JAITLH010000117.1 GCA_031277995.1 Deltaproteobacteria bacterium | reverse complement strand
TACCTTAACTTCTAGTCGCTTTGGCCGATAGCCCATGTTCAAAACCCATGGCCGTCCTTAAATGACTGGTCGTTTGCTGGCGAATTGGCCGATAGCCCATGTTCAAAACCCATGGCCGTCCTTAAATGCCTGGACGTTTGCTGGCGATTTGGCCGATAGCCCATGTTCAAAACCCATGGCCGTTCTTAATTACTTTAACTTCTGGTCGCGTTAGCCGAAATGGCATGTTCAAAACCCATGGGCGTTTTTAAATACCTTTACGTTCGCGGCTAGTTGGCCGAAGTTATTTTTTTAACCAAAGTCGTTTGGCGATACTTTAACGTTTGGGGCGAAGGCGCCCTTGTTTTGTCGGGATACCTCCATGAACCGTTCCTTTGTCGATCTCCATATCCATTCTCGCTATTCCAGGGCCACTTCAAAAAGTTTGGATCCCGAATCGATTGGGCGGTGGGCGGAGATTAAGGGGCTGCGGCTGGTGGGGACCGGGGACATGACCCATCCGGCTTGGCTAAGTAGGTTACGGGAGACCTTGGACAGGGGGCCAGAGGGGTTTTACCATTTGAAGGGTAAGCCCGGCGGGACCATGTTCGTGCCCACCGGGGAAGTTAGCGCCATCTATAAGCAAGACGGGCGGACCAGGAAAATCCACTTGGTGGTGGTGGCCCCGGACCTTGAGGCGGCCGAGCGGTTTAGTTTGAGTTTGGGGAAGGTGGGTAACGTCACCTCGGACGGGCGGCCCATTTTGGGGCTATCGGCCAGAAATATCTTGGAGATCGCCTTGGCGGCCGATCCCTTGATGGAGGTCATTCCCGCCCATATCTGGACCCCGTGGTTTTCGCTTTTTGGCTCCAAAAGCGGGTTTGACGCCATCGAGGAGTGCTTTGGCGACTTGACCGAACATATCCACGCTTTGGAGACGGGTTTATCGAGTGACCCGGAAATGAACCGGCTTATTTCTAGCTTGGATAGGTTCGCTTTGGTCTCGTCATCGGACGCCCACAGCCCGGAAAAACTGGGTCGGGAAGCCACCGTAATAGACGGGGATTTGGATTTTGGGAGTCTTAAAAAGGCCTTTAGGGGCGCTGAGAATTTGGTTGGGACGGTGGAATTTTTTCCCGAGGAAGGCAAATACCACCTAGACGGCCACGCCGATTGCGGCCCGCCCCTGACCCCGTCCGAGACCAAGGCCTTACGGGGCATATGTCCCGTTTGCGGCAAAGCCTTGACCGTGGGGGTTCTAAGCCGCGTGATGGAACTGGCCGATCGGGAAAAGGCCCCGGAAAAACGCCTGCCCGATTGGCACCTATTGCCTTTGGTGGAAGTATTAAGCCAAACCCTTAACGTGGGCGCGAACAGCAAGGAAGTATCCAGGGCTTACCATAAGTTGGTTGGCGAGTTTGGCAGCGAATATGCCTTTCTCATGGATACCACAATAGCCGACATCAAAGACTCGGCCGGCCCGGTTTTGGCCAGGGCCATCGAGAGGATGAGACTGGGGGAGGTGGAAGCCACGGGCGGCTATGATGGGAAGTTTGGCCAGATATCGGTCATCGGCCAAAGGGAAAGGCTCGAATTAAGCGGGCAAGGCGTTTTGTTTGGCTCCCCGGACACGCCTAGAAGGGGCCGCCGCAAGCTCGCCTTAAGGGATGAGCCCAAAGATCCCAAAACCCAGGCCGTCGTCAAAAGAAGGGCCCCCTCGGTAGGTCTTCTAAGCGATCTTAGTTCCGAACAGCAGCGGGCCGTGACCTACAGCGGGGCGGCCTTGGCCTTAACGGCCGGGCCCGGGGCCGGGAAGACCATGGTCTTAATCAGAAGGGCGGTGTTTTTGGTAAAAAACGGGGCGGCCAAGCCGGAAAACTTGCTTTTAACCACCTACACCCGGAAGGCCGCCGAGACCCTGGCCGATCGCCTAAACGATCGCCTGGGCGAGGAAGCCCAAAAGGCCGTGGTTAGAACCCTCCACGCCCTGGCCCTCTCGATTGCCAGCGAGCGTAGGTCGGATTTTAGTTTGGCCGATGACGAGACCTTGGCCAAGGTTTGCGCCGAGGCCGGTAAAAAAGGCGATCTCGCGCCCAGGCGCTTCCAAAACCTAGTGACCAGGCTAAAAAACAAACTGGACTGGGAAAAGGCCTTAAACCCCGATCCCGATTCGGGCCAGGTCTTGGAGACGCCCCTGGACGAAAAAACGCGCGCGGCCTTGGCCTTTTACCAAAGGAGCCTGGAAGAAAACCGCCTTTGGGATTACGACGACTTGATCTTGGAAGCGACCAAGGCCCCGGGTTTGGGCGATTTTGAGCCTTTTTCCGTGGTTTTGGCCGATGAGTTTCAGGATTTTTCCCTGGCCCAGTACGCCTTTTTCATGAAATTGGCCCATGACTCGACCTTTACCGTCATAGGCGATCCCGACCAAAGCGTTTACGGTTTTAGGGGCGCCCACGCTTCGATCTTTGAACGCTTGGCCTCCGACCGCGTCGATCTGGTCAAGATGGACCTAAGCTTAAACTACCGATCCAACCCCAATATCTGCCTGGCCAGCGAAGCCATCCGGCCCCAGGGGGGCGCCAAAAGATCGCCGGTTAGGCAAAACGATCATTGGAAACTGTCCCGGGCCGTTTTGGAGGCCCCCGCGGCCGAGGCCACCTACGTGGCCAAACGCGTCAGGGCCCACCTGGGCGCGACCGACCTTGGCCCCACCGGCTCCCATCTGGCCGAAAAAGACGTCCTGGCCGATCTGACCCTGGCCGATATCGCCGTGATTTTTCGCCTCAAAAAGGTTGGCCTGGAAGTGGCCAAGGCCTTGGAGCAAGAGGGCCTGCCTTACCAAATGGCCGGCGAAGAGGAAGAGACGGCCACCGACGCTTTGGACTTTAAAGCCGACAAAATCAGCCTCCTTACCATGCACGGCGCCAAGGGCCTGGAATTTAGGTTGGTTTTTGTCATCGGCCTCGAGGAAGGCCTTTGTCCCTACGAGCTTGAGGGCCGGGAGTCCGATCCCCACGAGGAAAGGCGCCTTTTTTACGTGGCCATGACCAGGGCCAAAGATCTTCTCTACGTCACCAGGACCAACTCAAGACACCTGTTTGGCCAAAAGCTCTCAGGAAAACCCTCGCCCTTTTGGTCGATGTTACCCGGTTACCTTTGCCATGACATCGTGAAACCAACGATTTCCGACCGCGCCCCCCGAAAAAAAGCCCCGGATTCCAAGATTGGCCGCCTTTTTTAGCCCCCGCTTTGGCTTGGCCCCGGGGGGCCAGGCCAAAGCCATAAAACTTCGCCCGTTAAACGGGAGGCTTTCATGCCCCTAAAAACCATGGCCCCAAAAAACGACAGCGCCTCCCGGCTTGACAAGAGCCCAATGGGACTTGGTCACCCGGCCCGCTTGGCTAGCTTGGCCCGGCCGGCCCGCCCGGCCCGCTTGGCTAGCTTGGCTAACGTTTGTCGTTGGCCCCATTTAATCTCGCTCCCCTTGGCGCTAATCTTATTTTGCGCCTGCGGATCCCTTATCCCCGGCGGCGGCTCGGTAAGGCCGCCAAGGGATTTTTCCTCTCCCCAGGAGCGGGTTTTAATCCCCAATGTCCCCTTCATCCCCGACAGTACCAGTCACTGCGGCCCGGCCACCTTGGCCGCGGTCATGACCTATAAGGGCCGCAAAACCACCAGACCGGAAGTGGCCATTGACATTCAGAGGACCGATCTGCGGGGGGCCATGGGTCCGGACATGGTCCTGTGGGCCCGGGAAAAGGGCATGGAGGCCCGTTTCGCCGCCTCGAACCTAAAGGAACTTTTGGCCTCCATAAAAAACCAAAACCCGGTCATAGTTCTTTTGGACGTCGGTCTGGGCCCGGTCCGTAAGGGCCACTTCGCCGTGGCCGTGGGCTATGGCCCCGAGGGCCTAATCGTCAATAGCGGCATGATCCAGCAGCAAATACTCCCCTGGCCCGATTTCGTAAAACAATGGCGCAAGATGAGAAACTTTTCCATCTTCGTCACGGGCCTGGCCAAAAGTAGGCCCCAACCTCCGGCGCCGGGGGTTGGCCCCGGGCCAGGACCCGGTTCTGGCCCCGGCCAAAGGCCCGGTCAAGGTAAAGGCGCTGGCCAGGGCGCTTCCAGGGGCGCCCCGCTTGATGACGACAATAGGGTCCTAAGCCCCACCAAGGTAAGCCAACAGCTAAACCTGCCCGAGGGCGTGGACGTGCCCGAGGAGATGACCAGCGCCGTCACGCCGCCCAAATACGAGCTCCCGACCCAAAAAGTCCCGGACTTTTTATCCGGGGCCGAGCTCCCCCAAGCCGGGGAAATACCCCAAAACCCCATCGTTGACATGACCGGCCGGGCTCCCGTAGTCGCCCCCATCTCCCCGGACGATGAAGAAGAAATTGAGTCAAGCGCCCTTTCTGGCCAAAGCCAAGGCCAGGGTAATGAAGGGGCCGTAAAAATACATGAAACCGGCGGCTCTAAGCCAAGTCAAGACGAAGGGCCCGCCAAAGCGGGCGCGGATTTAAAGGTGGTCATGGAACCCTTGCCCTTACCGGGCGAGGAAGATTCCGGCGGGGGCTTTAGCGAAACGGATTTGGGAAATCCGCTTATCTTACCCGTGGTGCCTCTCCCCGAGGATCAGCCCATAACCGGCTCCAAGATGGGCTCCGACTTCAAAGGCCCGGCCACCGTCCCCGGGGCCGTGACCCCGAATCAAGCCTCCCAGACGGCCAAAGCCGAGGGGGATAAGGCCGCCCAGGCCCCGGTTAATAAGGCCGCGGGCGAAAACCAGGACGGGACCAAGGCCGCCGAGGAAGAGGAGTTACCGGTAATGGAATGGGAGCGCCAATGATGCCCGGGCTAATTTATTTTGGGGCTAAGGGCTTAGAAAAAGACGGGCCCGATCTGCTCCCGGGCCCGATTAAGCGGGGCCCGGCCAGGGCGGGCATGGCGGCCAGGTTGGCTAGGGCCGCCATGCTGGGGGCGGTTTTTTTGGCTTTTTTTCTCTCGGGCTGCTCATGGCTACCAAAGGTTCATCTAATTAGCGATCCCTTGACCAAGGAAGAGCATTTGCGGCTGGCCATGACGTACGAAAAGGACGGGGAACTTGAGATCGCCCAAAGGGAATACCGGGCGGCCTTCCCCATGGGCCTAGCCTATCTGGGTCTGGGTAACGTCTTGTATCAAGAAGGGGAAGTTGACGACGCCTTGAATTTTTATCGCCGGGCTTGGCAGGCGGAAAAGATCCCGGCGGCGGCCAACAATCTGGCCTGGGTGCTGCTTTTGGAAGGGGGCTCGTTAACCGAGGCCCAGGAAATGGCCACCTTGGCCGTAAGTAAGGCCAAGGAAGACGGCTTGGAAGAAGCCCTAATCGACAATTACCAAAGCACCCTTAACCAAGTAAACCAAGCCATAGCGGCCGACAAGCGTCGCTTGGAAAAAGAAGCCGGGACCTAAAACCATGCCCTTTCCCGCTGACGGCGATTCGAAAGCCATTAAGCTAGCCCCTAAGCCCAAAAAACCCCTCGCCACCAAGTGGCGAGGGGTTTTAAGGTTACTGAGGCCGGGCTTGGGCCTTAGCCTGGTTTGGGTTTTGGGGATCTTTTTTTCTTTTTTCCCAAAGTTTTCTCCCTGGGTGGCCCCGATCTTTGGCTTGTCGGCTACCCTTTTGGCCCTAAGTCGGCCGTCCTTTGAGGCCTTGGTTAAAGCTAGTTTGGTCTTTTGGTTATATTGGACAACTTTTTCTCTATATTTAGCCCTTTTTGGCTGGGCCAATCCCAAAAACCCGGCCGATTTGGCCGTAAAACTGGCCTTGGGCCTGCATTTAATTTTGGTCTGGACGCCCATGGAATTGGGCCGATCCTTAAAAACTTTTTTAAGTATATTCCTCGGTAACAAAAGGGCCAGCTTGGTGGCCTTGGGCTTAGTCCTAATCCTAAAGGTCCTCCCCGGCATGGTCGATCACGCCGGCAAACTTAAACAAACCCTGGACCATAGGGCCGATAAGCTCTCCCACTTTTCCAAACTGCTTTTGCTTAGCCGTAACCTCCTTAGGCTGGAAAGCCAAAGGTCCGATGAACTTATTAGGGCCATAAGGTCTAGGTAGTAACCTATCTCGACCTAAAGTCCTTAACCATTTTAGCAAACCCGTGCCTCCCCCCATATCCAACCCACTGGCCTGGCCTACTTGCCTGGCCTACCCGTATGGCCTACTTGCTTGGCCCACTCGCCTGGCCCACTTGCCTGACCTACCCGTATGTCCCGCCCGTTTTGGCTATTTTGACCCGGCTGGGGATAAGCCCGGCCCAGGGGCCCCTTTTTAAGAAAGGTGCGCCTGGGTGCCTAGTTAGGGGACGAGCGCTTAGTCAGTATTGACGTTACGTTTAAGCTTGGTTAATATTGTTTGTCTTCCCGGGGTGATTAGGCTCGCGAAGCGCTATAGTATTTTTTTATTGACGGTTGGTCTCCCATTCATGCCAATCATTCATAATCTTAACTAATGTCCATGGACATGGGCTAAGGTTACGATCATTGACTGAAGGCGTGGGGGCCAGGACCAACCCAACGGGGGAAAACGTGTCCGAAATGGAACCCGTCATAGGGCTGGAAATTCACGCTCAGCTTAAGACCAAAACCAAGCTTTTTTGCTCTTGCGCCATCGATCCGGGGGCCTTGCCCAATTCGAACATTTGCGAAATCTGTACCGGCCAACCCGGGGCGCTCCCTAGGATGAACGAAAAGGCCATTGAGCTCGCGGCCAAGGCCGGGCTGGCTTTGGGTTCCAAGGTTAATTCCGAGTCTTTGTTTTCCCGAAAAAATTACTTCTACCCCGATCTGCCCAATGGTTTTCAGACCTCGCAACTGGATCCGCCCATCTGCGAAGGCGGCTTTATGGAAATCGATACCCCGGCCGGGCCAAAGACCATCAGGCTAAACAGAATCCATCTCGAGGACGACGCCGGAAAATGCGTCCACGACGAAAAAAGGGGCAGGACCCTGGTGGATTTAAACCGGGCCGGAACGCCCTTAATCGAGATCGTGACCGAACCCGATCTCAATTCCTCGACCGAGGCGGTGGAGTTTCTAAAAAAACTGCACGATCTGTTGGTCCGCTTGGACGTGACCGAAGGCCGCATGGAGGAAGGGGAATTTCGCTGCGACGTAAACGTGTCCTTGCGGCCCAAAGGTTCCGAGACCCTGGGGGTTAGGGGCGAGATAAAAAACCTAAACTCGTTTAGGTACGCCGGCCAAGCCATCGAGTACGAAATAAAGCGCCAAACGGCCCTCTATGAACAGGGCCAGCCGGTTTTGCAGGAGACCCTCCACTTTGATCCGGTGAAGCGGGAAACCAGAACCCTTAGGACCAAGGAAGAGGCCCACGATTATCGCTATTTCCCGCAGCCGGATCTGCCCCCGGTTAGGGTTTCGGATGAGCTTTTAGCCAAATTAAAAAATTCCATGCCGGCCACGGCCGAGGATACCGTCAAAAAGCTTCAGGCTTACGATTTGCGGGAAGACCTTATTACCCTGCTTATGGATCGTAAAGGGGCGGTCAACTACCTGGACGCGGCCATAAGCCATTACGATGAACCCAAAAAACTGGCCGCCCTCATGGCCGAGTTTTTGCTGCCCGCCTGCCAAAAGGCCGATCTGGCCATTTTGGATTCTCCCCTAGGTCCAAGCAAACTGGCCAAACTGGCCAAGCTCATGGATAAAGGCGTGGTTGGCCGCCGGGCCGCCCAGGAACTTTTTCCCCTGCTTTTTCAAAGCGGCGGCGATCCCGAACAGCTGGCCAAGGAAAGGGGCCTGGTCCAGATCTCCGACAAGGGGGCCTTACTGGCCTTAGCCGCCGACGTGGTGGCCCGTCACCCCAAGGAAGTATCCCAATACCGTAGCGGACAAGTCAAGGTCCTAAGTTTTTTGGTCGGCAAACTCATGAGGGAGAGCCGCGGCGCCGCCGATCCCAAAGGGGCCGGCGAGGCCTTGATCGAGGCCATGAAGGGCTAAGGCCCCAAAGGCCAAAACCGCCCAGGGCCCTGGCCGGTCTTGGCCTAAGCGAAAACAAATTTTTACGGAGACGACATGCCCATAGATGAAAATACCGCGAAATCCATAGCCAATCTGGCCAGGCTGGAACTTGGCGAGGAACGGGGCCAAGAAATTGACCAAGAACGCCATAAGGTTTTGGTGGAGGAGTTTTCCAAAATCATCGGCTATATGGACATCTTGTCCGAGGCCCAAACCGATGGCGTCGAGCCCCTCTTTTCGCCCATGGTCGAGGCCCAGCCGCCCAGAAGCGACGTTGTCGTTGAAGACCAGAAAAAGGCCGACGCGATCTTGGCCGGGGCCCCGGAAAAGATCGGCCGTTACTTTAGCGTTCCGAGAATTTTTTAACCGGAGGCTGGCCCCGGGGCTGGCCCCCGGTTTGCCCCCGGCCTTGGCCCCCTAGGCCGACCGGACCGCCAGGTCCGCCAGGGCTCAGGCCCAACGTTTGACGCTTTCCGCCCGTCGAGTGGCCTTTTCGCCCCTTTCGTCAGGCGCTTTTCTCTTTACGCCTTTAGCCGCGGAGACATAATGCCCAATTTACATAAACTTGGCCTAAGGGAACTCGCCCAGGCCTTAAAGCGCGGAGACTGCTGCGCTCTTGATTCCGTTTCCTCGGCCCTCCAGAGAATTCGCCAAACCGAACCTCGGCTAAACGCCTGCGTTTCGGTCTTGGAAGACAGCGCCGTCCAAGACGCCATAAGATTGGATCAAAAAGGACCCGATCCCAGTAAACCCCTATGGGGCGTTCCCTTGGCCGTAAAGGACGTCTTTGATCTTCGGGGCGCCCCGACCACGGCCGGCTCAAAGATCTTGGAAAGCCATTACCCGGTCTTTGACGCCACGGTCGTGACCCGTTTAAAGGACGCCGGGGCCATCATCGTCTCCAAGACCAACTGCGACGAGTTCGCCATGGGCTCCTCGACCGAGTTTTCCGCCTACGGCCCGACCAAAAACCCCTGGGACGAGACTAGGGTCCCGGGCGGTTCCAGTGGCGGCTCGGCCGTGGCCGTGTCCGCGGCCCAAGTTCCCGGGAGCCTCGGTACCGACACGGGCGGATCGATTCGTCAACCGGCCGCCCTATGCGGCTGCGTTGGCTTAAAACCATCCTACGGGCGGGTCTCCCGTTACGGCATAGTGGCCTACGCCAGTTCCTTTGACCAAGCCGGACCCTTTGCCCGCAACGTTGGGGACGCGGCTTTGCTCTTAAGCGTTATCGCCGGCCCGGACGGAAAGGATTCCACCTGCGCGGCCAAGGGCGTGGACGATTACCTAAACTTGAAAATCCCCAACCCCGGCGAGCTGACCCTGGGACTCCCAGAGGAACTCTGGTCGGGAAAATTTGAAGCCCCGGTGAAAGAAGCCCTGGATAAGGCCAAAAAAGAACTCGAGGACCATAAAATCACCTTAAAGCCGGTGGCCTTACCCAATCTCAAATACGCCGTCTCCGCTTACTACATCCT
>JAITLH010000103.1 GCA_031277995.1 Deltaproteobacteria bacterium | reverse complement strand
ACCAAATCAAACCCAAAGCTTCGCCATCGGCCTGGGCCAGTGGTTTTAGGAAGGGTTCGACAAAAGTTTCGGGCCAACCTGGCCGGCAGAGCCCCGGGGGTTGGGCGCTTTGGGCGCGAGCGATGGGTTCGCCGGTGGTTTGGTTTTGGGGCGTTTGGCTTTCGGGGCTTAGGCCGCCGGTTCGATTGTAGGCGCTTAAGGTCAAGTTAGAGTTCCGCCACGGCCTCGATCTCGATCTGGGCGCCCCTGGGTAGGGCGGCCACTTGGACCGTGCTCCGGGCCGGAAAGTCTTTGGTAAAGAAAGTGGCGTAGACCTCGTTGACGGCGCCAAACTCGGCCAGATCGGTCATGAAAATCCCCACCCTTAAGACTTTTTGGAGCGAGCTTCCCGCGGCTTCCAAAATGGCCTGGATGTTTTTCAGGGATTGCCTGGCTTGGTCGGCGGCTTTTTCGGGCATCTGGCCGGTTTTTGGGTCAATGGGCAGCTGGCCCGAAACGTAGACGGCATTGGCGGAAACCAGGGCTTGGGAGTAGGGGCCGATGGCCGCCGGGGCCGATTCGGTGGACACGACTTTGGGCATGGAGTACCTCGCGATTATTTAATTTTCGAAAAATGGCCATCCTTGACGGGCGCCAAGTTGTTGGTTGATAGCGGATATTTGGGCAAAAACGCTGGCGACGAAAGCGGGGCCGGCTAAGTTGTTTTGGCCGCCGAAGCGGTTATGGCCCGAGGCGGGCCGAAAAAGGCGAAAATATTGGGCCGAAAAATCGAGGCGGGCCAAAAAAGGCGAAAATATGGGCCGAAAAACCGAGGCGGACCGAAAAAAGTTACCCCTTAATCGGTACGGCCAAAGCGGCGCTGCCGGCGGTGGAAGTCGGAGACGGCGGCCAGGAAATCCTTTTCGCTAAAATCCGGCCAAAGGGTTTCGGTAAAATACAGTTCCGAGTAGGCCAATTGCCAAAGGAGGAAGTTCGAAAGGCGTTTGTCGCCGCCGGTTCGAATCAACAGATCCGGTTCGGGCATTCCGGATGACCACATGCGTTGGGCGAACTCGTTTTCGTCGATGGAGTCGGGGTCCAGTTGGCCGTTTTTGGCCAGATGGGCCAGCTTTCTGGCGGCGTCGATTAACTCGGCCCGGCTTCCGTAGGAAAGGGCCAATGTCAGGGTCAGGGCCGAGTTGACGCCGGTTAATTTTTCGGCTTCGATTAAGGCTTTTTGGGCTTCCCGGGGCAGGCGGTCAAGATCGCCCATGGCCTTAAGCCGAACCCCGGAGGATAGAAGTTCCATGGTTTCCGAATCGATGTAACTTACCAAAAGCTCAAATAGATTGTCGATTTCTTCTTTGGAGCGGCCCCAGTTTTCGGTGCTGAAGGTGTATAGGGTTAGGTAGCGAACGCCCAGGCGGTGGGCGGCTTTCAGAACCGCCCTGACCGGTTCGGCCCCGGCTTTATGGCCCTCGGATCGGCTAAGGCCCCTGGCCTGGGCCCATCTACCGTTTCCGTCCATGATAATGGCCACGTGGTTTGGGCCTTGGGGCAAATCGCCCTCCGATTGAACTTGGGTTTGATTGTCGGGGTCAAGCTTTTCTGGGTCGAGTTTGTCGGGGGCGAGGTTATTTGGGTCAGGGATATTTGGGTCAAGCGTGTCTGGGTCAAGCTTATCGGGGTCAAGGTTATTTAGGTCAAGCGTGTCTGGGGCAAGCCTATTGGGGTCTTGATCCGTTTGGTTAGGCCGGGGCGGCTTTTTGCTGGTCATCTACGATCGTCACCTAAAAAAAATTTTGGTTCTACTCGTTTGGGGATTGGCCTCCCCCCCCTGGCCTTGGAAGGGGAGGGTTTAAGGGCCCGGGGAAAAAAGGCGCTGGTTTAGTGGTTTTTTTAACCTTCGGGAAAGGTTTTTGGAAAGGCCAGTTTTGGGGGGTCGGGCCTAAAGGAGCCCAACCCGGCGAAAGATCTCCGAGGTGTGACGGCTAAAGCGGTGGGGGTTAAATATCGACTCCAGTTCTTCGGCCGATAGGCGCTCGGAGATGGCCGGATCTTGTTGGATAAGCGTTTTGAAATCCCCCTCGCCGTTGGCCGCGGCCATGGCTTTATTTTGGACCAAGGCGTAGGCCGCCACCCTCGACAAGCCGCTTCGGCAAAGGGCCAGGAGGATTTCTTGGGAATTATAAAGCCCGCCCGTGAGGCGGAGATTGTCAAGCATTTTTTCGGGTTTCACCACCAGGCCCGAGATTAGGCCCTTTAGGCGGCTTAGCATGAAATCGACCAATACCGTGGCGTCGGGAGCGATTAGCCTTTCAACCGACGAGTGGCTGATGTCCCTTTCGTGCCACAAAACGACGTCTTCCAAGGAAGCCTGGGCCAGGCCCCGGACCACCCGGGCCAAGCCGGTCAGGTTTTCCGACAGAATCGGGTTTTTTTTGTGGGGCATGGCCGACGAGCCTTTTTGGCCTTGGCCAAAGGCTTCCTCGACCTCGGCCACCTCGGTTCGGGCCAAAAGCCTTATTTCCACGGCCAGATGTTCCACGCTCGTCGCGATTAAGGCCAGGACCTGGAAATAATGGGCGTGGACGTCCCTGGAGATGACTTGGCTACTAATCGAAGTGGGTTTTAAGCCAAGCTTTAGGAGGGCCTTTTCTTCCAGGGCCGGGCTCAGAGAGGCCGAGCTGTAATTGCCCACGGGCCCGGAGATTTGTCCCACCGAGATATCGTCCACCGCGTCGTCAAAGCGTTTAAGGTTTCTTTTAAACTCGGCCACGAAATAGGCCAGTTTTAGCCCAAAGGTGGTGGGCTCGGCGTGGATGCCGTGGCTTCGGCCGATGGTGGGGGTGTCTTGGTATTCCAAGGTCCGGGTCCGCAGGGCCTCGATTAGGGAGATTAAGTCCTGGCGGATTAAGCTAGAAGCCCGGACCAACCTTAACGAAAGGGAGGTGTCCAAAACGTCCGATGAAGTCAGGCCGTAGTGAAAAAACCGAGCGGCCGGGCCAACCCTTTCCTCGACGTCGGTTACGAAGGCGATGACGTCGTGTTTTACCTGGGCCTCGATTTGGGCGATCCGCTCCGGGTCAAAGGCGGCGTTTTTTATTATCTCGTCGGCTTCCTTAACCGGTATTAGGCCCATCTCGGCCTGGGTCTTGACGACCGCGAGTTCCACTTCCAGCCAAGTGGCGTATTGGTTTTTTAAGCTCCAGATGGAAGCCATGGCCGGCCTTTGGTACCGCTCAATCATGTCAACGTGACCGTTCCTTACTTTTAAAAAAATGGATCGAAAGATCCCGGTTAACCGCCCGGCTTTGGCCGCTAGGGGGCAAAGGCGGGCGGGGCCAAAAGGCGCTTAATTGAGGTTTTGGGGGGCGCTTGGGCGATCCGAACTTAGTTGGCCAATTAAACTGACCGGCCAGGCTTCGAGAATCGTCACCGTGGCCAACCGGCCCATAAGGCTGGCCGGGCCGTCGAAATTAACGAGTTTGAGGTCGCGGGTCCGTCCGGACAGTTGGCCCGCCTTTCGCCCAAAACCCTCGACCAAGACTTCCCTGGACTGGCCGATTAGGGCTTGGTGTTTTTCCAAGGTAATGGTTTTTTGGACGGCTTGGAGGTGGGTTAAACGCCTTTGTTTTTCGTTTTCCTCGATCTTGCCCGGCAACGAATTGGCCTTGGTCATGGGCCGATCGCTGTATTTGAAAGAAAAAATAAAATCGAAGCGGACGGTTTCCAGTAGGTCCACGGTTTGGAGAAATTCCTCTTCCGTTTCCCCGGGAAAACCCACGATGACGTCGGTCGAGAGGGCCAAATCTGGACAGGCCTCGCGAAGGGCCGAAACCAGGGAGAGATAGCGGTTTTTGTCGTAGCGGCGGCCCATGGCCGCGAGGATCCGATCGGATCCGGCCTGGAGCGGCAAATGAAGATGTTCGCACAGGCTGGGCAGTTTGCCAAAAAGGCCAACCAAGGCCGGGGGAAAATCCTTGGGGTGGGAGGTGGTAAACCTTAGGCGAAGTAGGTTGGGGATTTTGGAAACCTCGGTTAGAAGGTCCACAAAATCCTCGCCTCCCCTATGGCCGGCCCGGCCGTAGGAATTGACGTTTTGCCCAAGCAAGGTCAATTCCACGCTTCCCCGGCTGACCAAGTTTCTGGCCTCGGCCAAAACTTCTTCCCTGGGCCTGGAGCGCTCCGGGCCCCGCAGGTAAGGCACCACGCAGTAAGCGCAATAATTGTCGCACCCGGTCATGATGGTCAGAAAGGAACCGATGGGCGCCGGCCGGGGGTCGATTTCTTCGAAATCGCTTAAATCCCTCTGGCCGCTATCCAAAGCGGGCCCCGGCTGGGCCGGCGGCTCCGGTTGGGCCAGAGGGGCTTGTCCCGACAAAACGATGGGCGGCATGTCGGAAGTTAGGTTTTCCACCAGTAGGGGGATCTCCGAAAGGCGCCCCGGGCCAACGACCAGGTTTAGCCAAGGCACTTCGTCCAGGAGTTTGCGGCCTTCCTGTTCGGCCACGCAGCCGCCCACGCCCAGAATCAAAGCCGGGTTTTTTAGCTTTAGGGCCTTTAGGCGCTTAAGGTGTCCGATGACCCGCCTGGCCGCTTTTTCCCTGATGGAGCAGGTATTTAAAAAAATGAAATCGGCCCCTTCTTGGCTCTCGGCCAAGTTCCAGCCCCGTTTTCTCATTGACGCTTCCAGACAGGTGGAATCGTAAACGTTCATTTGGCAGCCATAGGTGACGATGTAAAGGTTTCTGGTTTTCATGCGCCGGTTTTCACGCGCCCAATGTCACGCGCCCAATGTTACGCGATTGTCTCACGTTTCGATTTCCACTCGACTAAAAAAAATTTCCTTGGCCCAAAACGAGGGGCGAACTTAGGGAAGGTCGGCCAAAAACGATCCAAAAAAATTTTTTTGGCTTAAATCGTAGCGTTCGTTACAAAATTTTGGGCCGGGATCCCGGAAAATGGAAAAAACCCCTTCGGCCCTTTAGCCAATTTCGCCGGCCCGCCGCGATGCCCTGGCCCATGGGCGTTTACGGCTCCCGAATTTAGGCGATATATTTTTTGCCAATCAATATGGCCCTGGCCGGGGGGCGCTTGGCCAGCCTAATGATTAGGCCGGCCAGAAGAACGGCGAAAACCAAACGCCCCACCAGTAAGCCCCAAATGCTCCCGCCCATGGAGGCCATGACGATGGTATCCTCCAAAAGCGAGTGGCAGATGGCCATCAGGATGATTGAGCCGTAAATGTCGTGTTTGGGTATGTTACCGGACTTGCTTTCGGCTATAATTAAACCGCCCCCGTAAGCCAAACCCAGGAGCATTCCGATGACCGTAATCATGGTGGCTTTTTGGCCAACGCCGGAAAGGCGCATGATTGGGCTTAGGAAAATCGTGAAGATTTTTATTAGGCCTATTTTACGCATGGCGGCCATCAAGATTAAAAGGAACCAGACGATGGCGAAGATGGCCAAAAGGGATTTTATGGAGCTCCAAAGCCATAGGCTCCAAGGCGGCACGGGGTCGCCCGAAAAGGTCACGATAAACTCGGCTTTTTCTTGCCCCAGGCCAAACCACCGGCAAATCTGAATGACGATGAGGCCAAAAACGATGGCCGAAACGATCCTAAGGACGGTCACCCGCAATGGGGAAACCCCGGCCCCGCGGCAGACCCCGCCTTCCACCAATAGGTTATGGGCGATAAGGATTATGGTGCCCAAAATGGTCGCCTGGCCCACGTCCAAAGGCCCGGTCACGGGCAGGATGTTTACGTAAACCACCAAGGCCGTGTAGTTATTGGTCAGCATGGCCGAAACCCAAACCAAGGCCATTTCTTTGGGTAGGCCAATAAGCCCCATGATCGGCTCAAAGGGCATGGAGATGTAGCCAAGAAGATTAAACCACATCAAAAAACGGACCGCGATCAAGGCCGGGACGGTAAGCTTGACTTGTATCATCCAGGCTTCGTAGGATAATTTCAGCGTGTTCAACAAAAATTTTTTCAAGATATTAACTTACGACACAAGTTTAAGCTTTTATAAACTTATCAGTCTAGTAATTTATGGTTAAATATTCCGCTTGTAAAATTTTTTTAAAAAAATGTTACATAGATTATTTTTTTAAACGCCAAAGGGAAGCGAATCCAGGCAAATGTCCTTAACCCTTAGCCATAACCAATAACCAATAACCCATAACCCATGGCCATGGCCAGCGGCCCCGAGCCCGCGCCCGCGCCCTCGGTTCCATTTTCCCGGTCCCGGCCCAATCGGGTCAAGCCTGACCTTGGCGGATTGATTCTACACGGGCGGCTTTTTAAAGTCCAGAGCGCCGGGCCGGCATTGGCAGAAAAAATCGGGCCCGTCAAGTTTTTTCACCAAAGGCCGGCGCCGGGCTTGGCCCGTCCCCAATCCCTGGCCCTTTGCCCGCCAAAATGGTTACCGACCCGTTTTCTCGATTAGGCCCATCGGATGGGACTCGGGCGCTTGGCCAAAAAGCCGTTCACTGGCCATGCCAAAAAACCCCCATAAAAGCCCTTTAAAGGCCCGTGGCTGGACGCGAAGACCCCAATCGCGATTATCCTACCTTCGGGGGCTTGCCTCTCGTCTGTGGGCCTCTGGGAACGTTTTTTTTGGGGGCCGGAAAAACGGTTGGATTTTTATTGGCAAGGTCGATATATTGTTAGATCTTAATCTCTAAATGGCTTGGTTTAACCGCGGGTCAATCTAGCCATAGTTAACCTTAATTATCGTATTAATAAATATAAATAATCTTAAGAAATTTTTGCTTACTTTTTATAAACAGGCTTCTTAGCCGAGGTGGCGCCATGGTTCACTTGTCCCTAAATGGAAGGACTTTGGGGAGCGGGGAGGTCTTAAATCTCCTGGAAAAGGAGGCCGTCTCTTTCATGGAAGGGCCGGCCAACGACAATCGCTCGCCCAAAAATCCCGAAAAAGCCTACGCCAGTCCCTTTTTGGGGGTGGCGGCGGGAGACGACGTTTATTGGGACAATATCGCCCAGGCCGCGGGGGAAAGGCATTGGCGACCCCTGGAGGCCTTTAAGAAAGCCTTTCCCCAAGCCCGGACCGCGGAGAGCGAACTGTCCGTGGTGGTCATCGTCTGTCCCCAGACCGAAAAAACTTCGCGCGACCAAAAAGCCAGCCTCGGGTTTCCAGCGGAGCGCTGGATTAGGAGCCGTTTTTACCATAACGAAACCGTGGGGGCTTTATGCGATCACCTGGCCCGTTATTTAATGGACCGGGGCTATCTGGCCATGGTCCCGGACCATCTAAAAGATTTTGCCGTCTATCCCCATGAGCGTTTTCAGTTGGCCTCGACCTGGTCGCATCGCCACGCCGCTTTCGTGGCCGGGCAGGGGACCTTCGGGTTATGCGACGCCTTAATCACCAAGGTCGGGAAAGCCCATCGCCTGGGTACCGTCATCGTCAATTGCCCCCTGCCGGTAAACCCCAGGCCCTACACACAAACTTATGAGTATTGTCTTTTTTTCTCCAAGGGAAGCTGCCTTAAATGCGTCAAACGCTGCCCGGTCGGGGCCCTTTCCCCCGGCGGCCATGACAAAAGTTTATGCGATGGTTTTTTAAATTCCACCAAACCCGTCATCGCGAAAAAGTATCCCGATCTGGACGGGGCCTACGGCTGCGGGCTTTGCCAAGCCAACGTCCCCTGCGCCCTTAAAGTCCCTGGCCACTAAAGCAAAAAAAGCGCGGCCCGGGGGTCGCGCTTTTTTTGGGACGGGAAATATTTCCCGGAAAAGGCCGGCCTTAAGCCTCATCGGCCGCCGGGGCGGCGGCTTTTTTGGCCCTGGTCGAGGTCGTTTTCGGGGCGGCTTTTTTGGGGGCCTTGGCGGCGCCGGCCTTTTTGGCCGAGGTTTTGGCCGTCGAGGTTTTGGCGTAACTTCTCCCTTCATACCAGGCCGGCGGGGTTTTTCCCTCTTCCACGTTGGCGTTGGTGGGACAGCCGGGGTTGGGGCAAAGCTTTTGGCCCTTGGTGGCCGCTTGGGTTGACTCAACCAAGTAGTCGTTGCCGCAGTCGGGGCATTGTTCCTTTACGGGAACGCCCCGCAAGATGACCCGGCATCTGGG
>JAITLH010000080.1 GCA_031277995.1 Deltaproteobacteria bacterium | reverse complement strand
CCCTATCTTTATTGACCTTCTTGGTTCTTAGCCTTACGGTAAGCGGCTGCGCCGTTAAGCCCATCCATAAACGCCCCCAGAGTCTGGAAGTCAATCTCGAACCGGTCAGGGCGGTCATTGAAAACGGCGATTGGGTAGTCATAAGGGGCATCACGGGACCGGACAATTTTATCGGATCGGTAACCAACATGCCCTTTTCCCACGCCTCGGTCTATGACCTGGAAAACGACTCGGTCATTGAGGCCAACAGCCATGGGGTTCACATGACCCCGTTAAGCGAGTATTTAGCCTCGGCCTCCAGGGTCTGGATCCTTAAGCCGGTCTGGGCCACCAAGGAAACCAGGCCCTTGGCCGTGAAAGAAGCCCGGGACAAAGTCGGCCGCCCTTACGACTTTACCGGACTGATAGGGCTTAACCTTGACGACAGCTATTATTGTTCGGAACTGGCCATCGCCGCTTGGCGGCCTTTTATGGGAGAGGCCGAGGTAAACCCCATCCCCCAGGTCATTTCCCCAGGCCGCCTGCACCATTGGGGCCGGGTGGTCTACGACTCCATGGAAATCGGACTGGGCCAAGTCCCCAAGGGCAAATAGGCCCCTTGGCCGAAAAACCATGATCATAATAGATGGCCGATCGCCAAACGGCCATAAAGGGCCCTAGGTGCCCCAGGGCGGGCGACCCTACATAAAAGTACGAATGAGAACCGTGAAGGCCTCTGGGAGGCTTCTAGACCCCTTGGCGGGGCCGTTTTGGGAAGGGCTGGAGGTCGTGATTTGGCCGGAAGGGGGGCGAGGCCCCCCTTTCGTTTTCTTTGGAGCGGGGGTTGGGGAGGGGTTAGCTGGCCTTGACGGGTTTTATCTTGGCCCCGAGGGCGTTTAGCTTATCGTCCAGGCGAGGGTTAGCTGGCCTTGACGCGTTTTATCTTGGCCCCGAGGCTATTTAGCTTATCGTCCAGGCGATCGTAGCCTCGATCGAGGTGGTAGACCCGGCTTATTTCGCTGGTGCCTTTGGCGGCCATGGCCGCGAGAAGGAGGCTGGCCGAGGCCCGTAAGTCCGAGGCGGTCATGGGCGCTCCCGAGAGCCGCTCAACGCCTTTAACCACGGCCGTTCGGCCTTCCAGGGTCACGTCGGCCCCCAGGCGCTTAAGTTCGGCCACGTGCATAAACCTATTCTCAAAAATGGTTTCGGTAATAATCGAGGTGCCCTTGGAAGTGCACATCAGGGCCAAAAACTGGGCCTGCATGTCGGTGGGAAAACCCGGATAAGGACCGGTGGTGACGTTTACCGCCGAAAGCAAGCCCCGGTGGGCTTCGATGGTCAGATCGCCGTTTTCGGCCCTTAAAAATACCCCGGCCTCGGTAAACTTACCCATTACCACGGCCAGATCGTTTAACTTCGCCCCCTTTAAGGTGGCCCGCCCCCCGGCCATGGCCACGGCCGCGAGAAGGGTCCCGGCCTCAACGCGGTCAGGCATGATGGAGTGGCTCGCGGCTTTTAAAGAATCCACCCCATCTATAATAAGTTCGTCACTGTCAATCCCGGAAATCTTCGCCCCCATGGCCACCAAAGCCCGGGCCGTGTCGGAGACCTCGGGTTCCCTGGCGGCGTTTCTAATGACCGTCCTGCCTTTGGCCAAGACCGCGGCCATCATGACGTTTTCCGTCCCGGTTACGGTGACCGAATCGAAACGCAGATCCACCCCAACCAAACCATCCTTGGGGGCCTTGGCCACGACGTCGCCGCCGGTCAAATCAAACTCGGCCCCCATGGCCGCCAAGGCCTTCAAATGCATGTCAATGGGCCTAACCCCAATGGCGCAGCCGCCGGGCAGGGAAACCTTGGCTTGGCCAAACCTGGCCAAAAGCGGCCCCAAGACCAGGGCCGAAGCCCGCATGGTTTTTACCAATTCGTGGGGCGCCTCGGGATTAGCCAAACGGGACATGTCCAAAACGCCTTCCTCAAGGTAGCCATCCCCGGATTCGGGGTATAGGTTGACCTCGCCCCCCATGTGCTTAAGCAGTTTCCCCATGGTCCGCAAATCGCCCAACTTGGGAATGTTCGTCAAAGTTAAAGGGCCATCGGCCAAAATGGCCGCCGCCATCAAAGGCAAAGCGGCGTTTTTAGCCCCGCTGACCTTTACGCTTCCCGAAAGCGGGGCCCCGCCCTCGACCAATAGTTTATCCATTTTTATTCCTTAAACAAGTAAATAAAGGCCTTGATTAGACCGAATATTGGTTAGACCAAACTTTTATTATATAAAAATTTTATTAACCAAAATATGATTGGACTGAATATTCATTAGACAAAACTTTAGTTAACCAAAATATGGTTAGACCAAAAATTTAGTAGACAAAACTTTAGTTAACCAGAACATGGTTAGACTAAACCTTTATCAAAACCGAAAATTTATTTATTAGACCGAACTTGGGGGAGTTTGGGGTCGGGTGTATTCCAAATAGGCGTAAGCCGAATGGTTATGGATGGATTCAAAGTTTTCGGCCGCGATGGAAAACCAAAGGTAATTGGGATCGGCCATGAGCTTTACGGCCACTTCCCTGACGACGTCCTCGACGAACCTGGGGTTATCGTAGGCCGTTTCGGTGACCATCTTTTCGTCGGCCCTTTTTAATAAAGAGTAGACCTCGCTCGAGGCCGAGGTCTCGACCAAGCGAATTAAGTCCTCCATCCAGAAAAAATGATCGTAGCGGACGGTAACCTTCACTTCCCCCCTTTGGTTGTGGGCCCCGTAGCGGCTTATTTCCCTTGAGCAGGGGCATAGGGTGGTAACCGGAACGCTTACCCCCACGGTAATGTCCATCTCTTCCCCGGTGTCATGCCCGGCCAAGGAACAGCCGTATTCCATCAGGCCGACGGATCTCGTGACCGGGGCCATTTTTTCCATAAAGAATGGGAAATTTAGCTCCAAGTGGGCGGCGGCCGCGTCAAGCCTGGCCCGCATGGCCGACAAAATGGTCGGCAGCGTGTTACTGGAGATACTGTGACGGTACTGGGAGAGGATTTCGATAAACCGCGACATGTGGGTGCCCTTATGGTGATGGGGCAACTCAACGTACATATTGACCGAAGCCACGGTCCTTTGGGAACCGCCGGCGCGATCCTTTACGCTAATGGGGTAACGGATGTTTTTGACCCCCACTTGATCGATTTTGATCTTACGGCTGTCAAACTGGTTTTGGACGTCAATCATGGAACCGTTATCATCGTCCAGGCCATTGTAACAAGCGTTTTTCCGTTCCGGCTCGGAGGAATTTTCCCGTTCCGGAGGGGGCGACAAAGGTCTCATAAAACTAACCCAAGGAAACCTCTGACACGTGTCAGGGAAGAAATGGGACGCGGCGCTTGGCCAAAAGGCCCAAACGGCTCGCCCACCGTAAAAAGCGACTGAAAAAAAGGTTTATTCTCAGCCAATCAAAGCGAAATTCTTTGGCCCGAAAGGAACCAAAAAAATCCCTAGACCCTCGGGCAAAAAAAACCACTCTCTCTGGCCAAACCATGTTCGCCCATAATCTACCGAGGCTAACGAGTGCCGAGGCCCAAAATCAACGTTCAAATTATCTTCATGGGCTTATTTTACTTGCCCGGCCAACATTTCTCAAGATCTCTCCCCAAAACTGTCAAATTATAGACAAAATTGGAAAATTTACGCGGATGTTTTCGCTCGCCGTCTTGGATTGTTGGCCAATAAACCATTAATCCAAGGCCCCGTCGCCTGGGAGCTCCGAAGGGACTTCGTCTGGAAGCCCGTAGGCGGACCCGTCTTGGGGCTCATCCATGGGTTCGTCGCCGGGCTCGGCCGGGAATTGGCCGGTCCGGTCATCGTGCCAGTTTAGCGGGCTTTCGGGATCGCCTGGGGCCGGCGCCGGGTCTTCCCAGGGCGTCAAAGCGCCCCAGGGGACTTTGGGTTTTAGCATGTCGATTAATTTCCCCCCATCCCCGGCCAGGGTTAGGTTGGGGTTTATTTCGATCTTGGCGTTTTCCCTAAGCCTGGCCCGCCAAAGGGCAAAGGCCCTTTCGCCCACCTGGCGCTCGTATTCGTTTTGGGCGGCCCGGGCCAGTTCCTCGGGATTGACGGCCTTTACGACTTCCAGAACCTCAAAGACGGCCAGGCTTCCCGTGAGTTTTATGGGCGCGGTGAGTTTGTTTGGCCGCTCCCTGGCCTTGGTAAACTCCGGGCCAACGCTAGCCAGTTTAAAGGTCCGAAAGGTTTCTGGCGACATGAGGTTTAGGGACATGGGCCCAGCCACCTTGGCCTCCAAGCCGCCCTCCCTTAACTTTTCGGCCAAATAATCCAGCGTGTCCGGGGACCGTCTGGAAGCGACGGAGGTTAAAAGCGAAGCCAAAAGCCTTTCGGAATCGCCGGAATCCTGGACCAACAAAACCCTTACCCGGTAAACGGCCCGAAAGGAATACTTGGCCAAAAAATTTCTGAAAAATATCCGCCACTCCAAACTGTCGTAACGGCCTTCCCTTTTGGCCACGAGTTCGCTCAAACGCTCTAAAAGAAGCCTCTTTCTGACCGTCTTGGCCAGGGCCTCCTGGGAGCCCACCAAAGGCCTATCGTTTTCGACGTTTCCCCCAAAGGAACTCCCGTAACCGGCCAAGTAAGCCTCGATCTCGGAATCGTCAACGATGAGCCCTTCGTTTTCCGCGGCCCTTTCGATTAATTCTTCGTCTATTAGCCTGTCCAAAAGCCTGGCCAAGGCCTCCTGGCCTTCGCTGTCCTCCAGATCAAAGGGCTGGTGATAACCCATATTAATCACTTCTTCCAAGGCCGAGATGTGGAGAGGTCGGCCATTTACCAAGGCGATGGTCTGGGGATCCCACAACTGGCGCCGGTAAAAATGCTGGAAGGCCCCCGCGGCCAAGACCAGTAAGACGGCCAAGAGCAGCGGGGCCAAGATAAGCGTTTTAACTCTCTTGGGGATCAAAAATATGGCTCCTTTTTTCGGGAGATAGGGCTAAAAGCCAGGCCCCTTGGGGCCTGTTTTTATGGCATTTGCTAGGCTAAAAAAATTTGATATTTAACTCTCAGCGATCTTAGCCAAAAAAATTATTCTTACCCTTGAATTTTGTGACCTAAGCAAATATAATAACCATTTAAAATAACAAAAATTCAGTATTAAGTTATCTTTAGCTTTTAATAGAAATCATTGTTTATTTTAGCGTAAAATATTTGTTATGAGCAATTTTACA
>JAITLH010000069.1 GCA_031277995.1 Deltaproteobacteria bacterium | reverse complement strand
ATCTTTCCTGATAGCGGCTAGCCTTTTGGGTTGTCAGTCAAAAGAAAAGAACTTTTTTTACGTATTTGATGTTATGAGTTTAAACTTTAACATTGCAATTTGGCTATGGGAGTTTGCTTAGTCTTGGGTTAAGCCCTAAATCGCCCCGGGTCTTTGGGGCCGGGTTTCAAGCCGCGTCTATTCGTAGGGGCGCGGGCAGGGCGACAAAGCGCCGATAAGGTTTGGACGGTTGGGGGAGGGGTTTTAGGCCAGGCTAGTTAGGAGGGTATTTGTTTGGGCCGCCTCACTTTTGGGCCCAACCCCATACTCCACCTACCCGCCCGGTAGGTGGGGTATGGGCTTAGCAAAGGCGTGGGGAGGTTAATTTTGGGGCCAGGGGCCTTTGGATACAAAGGCTAGAAAGGGGGGAGAGGTAAAATCGAGAAAATGAACGTATATTGGATTATGTTTGCGTGAAAAGTCGTGGGCTTTGTTTTCTCTAAAATTTGAAAAAAGGCGATTTTGTTGGTATAATTTATTGTCAACTTTTTTAAGGACCCAGCCAAGCGGTTTAGACGCGTTGGTTTTGTTTTTGCCCCGAAAGGGGCCGGCGGGTGATTTCGTAACCGGGCTGGGCCTAACCCGAATTTTTATTCCTCGCCATAGGGGCGAACTAACAAGCTGATCCAATTTTGGGCTTGGGCCCAAAGACGCGGATCGTCAATTTGGCCTATTCTGGCTAAGTTAGTATGCTCTAAAGTAATTCAAGATGCCTTCCCCCGCTCTAATAATATAAAAAAATCTAAAAAATTTTTCAAAATGTTGTCTATTTAGTCAATAGATAAATTTTGAACGAATTTATTTTGCCCATTTAACATAAATACAAAAATTTACCATTTGTTATGGAGATGTAGTCTCGTAAAATTGGTAAATTTTTAAAGATGTTATTTTTCCATCGCTGGAAAGGCTTATTTTGTTAATTTAACGATAATCTTTCCTTGGATGGTGAGTTATTATTGTCGTTAAGCTAATTATCGTCTCGACTATCGTGGGATAATTTTTCCAAAGAACTGGTTAACGATTGATTTTTAGCTTTATTCGCAGTCTTTTTGTGAGCCTAAGATGACCGTTACTAAAGAAAAGGCCTTGCCGCTTAATGAGTCCGAGGGCCCTTTGGGGGAGCCGGGGCGGGAAACCGCGGCCGTTGGTTTTGAGGGTGCCGGGGATCGGGAGAAGTCGCCTGAGACCAAGGCCGCTATCGATCTTTACAACGCTTTAGAAACTAAAGCTCGTTATTTTAATTTCTTATTAGAGCATAGCCCAAATATTTTGCTTATAGTTAATAAAAATAAAGAGTTTGTCTATGTAACGGATTCTTTTTTACAACAAACTGGTATCATCAATCGTGAAAAGTTAATCGGAAAGACCTTTACGGATGTTTTTACCGGCCAGGACTATGAGCTTTTGGTCGAGGTTTTGGATATCGCCTGCGAGGATGGCGGCTCCATGTGCGCCTCCGTTTCCACCAATTGGTCCAACGTTTTTTGCGAGCGCCCCGGTCCGGAATTGAAGTACGAGATCCACTTGACCCAGCTCTCGGATAATCAACGCGACGAAGGCGCCGGGATAATCATCGCCTGTAACGACGTGACCGAAGCCCTCCACGCGAAAGAGCAGGCCGAAAAAGCCAACCGGACCAAAAGTTCCTTTCTGGCCAACATGAGCCATGAAATAAGAACGCCCATGAACGCCATCATCGGCATGGCGGAACTGGCCATGCGCGAAGAGATCTCGCCCGAGGCCGCCGAGATGATCCAAAGCATCAAAAGCGCCGGGAATAACCTCCTTTCAATCATCAACGATATCTTGGACTTTACGAAAATCGAGTCCGGCAAACTTGAGATCGTCGAAACCGAATATCTCTTTAGTTCCTTCATTCAGGACGTTATCGGGATTATCCGGACCAGGATAACCGAAAAACCCATAGACTTTTTCGTTTACGTTGACCAAAGGATCCCCAATCGTTTGCTTGGCGACGAGGTCAGGGTTCGTCAGATCCTTTTAAACATCCTGTCCAACGCCGTAAAGTACACAAAACGCGGGCAGGTTAAGCTCTCCGTCACCTTCACCGAAAAACAAAACAAGAGTCTCATAACTTTTGAGGTCTCCGACACCGGCATTGGGATTAAGCCCGAAAACATCAAAGAACTCTTCGCCGATTTTACCCAGTTCGATAAGGCGGCCAATAAAGGCATCGAGGGCACGGGCTTGGGCTTGGCCATAACCAAGAATTTGGTTCGCTTAATGAAGGGCGATATCAAAGTCTCCAGCGTTTACGGCGAAGGCAGCGTTTTTACCGTGGCCATCCCCCAAACCGTCCTGGAAAACCAGCCCTACATCCGCGTGAAAGACCCCTCCGGCAAGAAACTTTTGGTCTACGAGCCCCGGGTCAACTACGCCGAGAGCTTGATGGCCACCTTGCGGGATCTAGAGCTAGGTAAGGTCAACTTGGTTCACGATCCCGTTTCCTTCAATCAGGAATTGGTCAATGACGAGTATAACTACATCTTCGTCCCCACTTCCTTCTATCAACAAGCCCAGCACATCCTTAGCCGGCAAACCAACGGCAAAGACGGAAAGCCCCAAGCCAAACTGGTTTTGATGGCCGACCGTAGCGACACCCTTGGCCAAGAAAGTTTAACCACGGTTTTCATGCCCATTTTTGGGTTGACCATTGCCTCCATCTTAAACGACGTGCAATTGGCGGCCCGGCAACCCGGGGCCAAGGCTACCCAGCATACCCGTTTTACCGCCCCGGAAGCCAAGGTCTTGGTGGTGGATGACATCATGACCAATCTCAAGGTGGCCGCGGGTCTGATGCTCCCCTACGGGGTCAAGGTCGATATCTGCGAGTCCGGCGAGCAATCCCTGGACATGGTGGCCAAAAACGACTACGACGTCATTTTTATGGATCATATGATGCCCGGCATGGATGGTTTGGAAACCACGGCCGCCATAAGGGCCATGCCCGGAAAAAGCCAGGTTCCCATCGTGGCTTTGACGGCCAACGCCATCTCCGGGGTTAAGGAGATGTTTTTGTCCAAGGGCTTAAGCGATTTCATCTCCAAGCCCATCGATCCCTTCAAGCTTGAGGAGATGCTTTTTAAGTGGATCCCCAGGGAAAAACACATTAGGCAATACCAACAAGTTTCCACCAGGGACAAGCCAGCGGCCAAACCAGCGGCCAAACATGTCCCCGAATCCCCAACTTCTCTTGAGGGCGCCATTGGCAAGGACGCCCCTGGGCCCGCCCCCCTTGGCGCGGATTTGGTCGACGATCAAAAGTTTTTAAAAAGCCAAGAAGAGAACCAAGGCGAGGATTATTTCGAGGAGGCCGGCGAGGGCTACGACGCGGGCTATGAAGATGATTACGCCGATGAAGAAGATCCCTTAACCTCGGCCATCTTGGCCTTTGAGGTTCCCGGGGTCGATCTTAACGAGGGTTTGGAGCGATTGGGCGGGGACGCCAACTTACTTCTCGAGGTCGTGGAAGCCTTTATAAATTTCACCCCAAAGGTCCTAGAGCAAGTCAGGAGCGGCCCACAGGAGATTAACTTAAAGGAATACTCCGTGGCCGTCCACGGCATCAAGGGCAGCTGCTTTAACATCGGGGCCGGAACGGTGGGGCGTTTGGCCGAGACCCAGGAGCACGCGGCCAAGGAAGGCAGACTTGGGGACGCCCAGGCCGGGCATCAAAATTTCGTCGAAGCGGCCGATAAACTTATAAACTCGTTTCAGGCTTTACTTGAAAAGATGGATAACCTCGATGGCGACGACGACGAGTCTAACCAAGATTCAAGCGGTCAAGCCGCCGGGCCAGCCGCTCGCCACGGCGCCCAGGGCGCCCAGGGCGCCCAGGGGGGCCAAGGGGCCGATCGCCAAAATGCCCAAGGTGGGGCGTCAACGGGGTCCTTGGCCGCGGGAAACAATGAAAACGCTGGCGCGAATAACGGCCATTTGAACGATTGCCAAGACTATCCGCCCTTGGAGATTTTGGTTTCCCTCTACAAGGCCTCCGGGAGCTATGACATTAAGGCCATGGACGATTTGATCGCGAGCTTGGAAGCCCAAACCTTCACCAGGGGCGCCGAGCTGGTCTCCTGGCTCAGGCGGGAGATTGACAACCTGGATTTTGACAGGATTTCAAAGAGACTGGCCAAGGAACTAAGCTTGTAGCCTGGGTTTTTGGGAGATGGGGTAAGCTGGGCCATGGTTTGGGGCTTTTCGCCTTGGTTTTAAGGCCGGGCCTAGGGGCTGGAATCGGGGAGCTCTCGCGACTGGCCCCGCTAGCGGCCGCTATGGGGTCTGGGAGCGCTTAGGCTCTTGAAGTGGGCCTTACCCCCCAACCCGGGGCTAATCAAGCCCAGGGTAGGGCGATTTTGGGCGTTTACGGAGGGGTTTGGAGGGGCGCCTGAGGTTTTTGGGTTACGCTCCCGGGACTAGTCAAGTTCAAGGCTAGGTTTTTGGGTAGACGCTTTAAGCGTTCTGGCTTTTTTCATGGCCAGCCGGGGGCGGCTGACGTTTTAGGGGCGAAATCCAAGGGGTTTATAGAGGTTTTATTTGGATTGGCATTTTTCGCGGCCAAAGGCGTCTTTTTTGCACTGGGCGGTCCTGCGTCCATTCTTGTCGTAGTAATTGGTGTTCCCAAAGGCGTCGGTTTTGCTCTGCCCCACCCGCCTTCCGTTGTTGTCGTAATAGCTAGTGTTGCCGTGGACGTCTTCCCGGCTTTTGGCCACCCGGCGCCCATTTTTGTCGTAGTAATTCGTGTCGCCGGAAAGGCTTTCTTTGGCCTTGCCGGTTTGGCGCCCGTTCTTGTCGTAATAAATGGTATCCCCCAAGGCGTTTTTCTTGGAGCTTCCAACTTTCTTGCCGGATTTGTCGTAACAGTTGGTCACCCCTAGGGCGTTTTCTCTGCAGGTTATGTCATCGGCCTTGACCGGGGTGGCCAAGCAGAGCAATAACGCTACGGAAATACAGATTAATATTTTCATTTCTCGACCTTTAGCTGACTAATTTTGGCGATCAATTTTTGTCTTAAACTTTTACTTGTTTTATTGGTCTGTTAAGTGCCAATTGGATGATTGTCGTTGATGGTTTAGACGCTTTACAAACTACCTATTTGGTTAAAGTCAAGCGCCTTAAGGCCCCAAAGGTTCCTTGGTTTAAAGTACCGCGAAAACTCTACAAAAGCAAGTTGATTTAGTCTTATTGGGGTAGGCGGGTAAGCCCAACTTCTCTTCTCATCTGGCCAACTGGCCAACCGGCCAACTTGTCGTTTGGCCCCAAAGACGCCAAGCCTCGGGGTCTGGCCGGCGAAATGGGCGATGTTTTGGTCCATTGGTGAAGGTACCTATGGTCCAGGAGGATAATTTTTTGGCTAGAAGCGAGTTTTCTGCTATTATGGCAGTGTTTTTCAATTCGATTGATTGAAATGTTTTAGAAAACGAGCGCTCGCTTAGGACCACAAACCCTGGGGTCTGGAAGTCAGGCCCTTAGGGACATTTGGGAACCTGGCTTTGGATCTTGCCGTGGGCGGCCCTTGGCCCTAGGTCCGGGAGATAAGGCCCATGGGGGCTTGGGGCATCGATGGGGCGAAGGCCAGGTTTGTGGAGTTTCTTTACACGGGCCTTTAAGAAAATTATAATAAACATTGGTAATGGGGCTACAAGAAAAAATCGTCGTGGCCTTGTGGTTTAAAAGTCAAAGCCTTATTGAGCTTTGTGGCCGAGTAGGAGATTTTTATGGCCGATGAAAAGCAAAACGATGGCGCTACCCAGTCGGCTATCTTGCCAGAAGGTATTTATCTGGAAACCAAAAAGAATATCATTGGTACCGGAAGCACGGCCAAAGTCGCTGAGTACCGCAATTTCTGGGTGACCTTGAAGGTTAGCGAGGTCATCATGGAAATGGTGCTTTTGGACGATAACTTTGGTTTGACCGGAATTAAGGAAAAGTTCCCAACGGAAGTGGTTTCCGGCCCCAACTGGTTATACGTTGAGCAAGGCGAGAAAAAGTATCGCCAGCTCAAGCAAAAGCTCGATCAGATGTTGGCCCCGCCCGCGCCTAAAGCCCCGGTGAAAAAACCCTCGGCGGCCGCTTCCTCCTCAAACTCCAAGAAGGGGGGCTGGTGGACAAAATAGCCTCACCGGCCGCTTGGTTAGATGGTAAGCTGGTTAAGCTGGTTAGCTGGCTAGGCAGGTTAGCCGGCTAGGCTGGCTAGGCCGGTTAGGCTGGCTAGGCCGGCTAGGCCGGGCGATTGTGACCTTGGGTGGGGGGCTTTTTTTTGGCCGCCCTCGAGTCGGTGGGGTTTTGGCCAGGGGCGAAATCGTAAACGCTGAATGGTTTTTTCGGGTTTTTTAATTTTGGTTAT
>JAITLH010000142.1 GCA_031277995.1 Deltaproteobacteria bacterium | reverse complement strand
ATTATTTTATTGGCTAAAGGTTGATATTTTAGTGAAAATAAAGGAGCGTAAATATTTATTCGTTAATTTAGATTGTCGTTTAGTGAAACAATAAAATTAATTTCATGGACTAGAAAATTTAAATTTAAGGATCAATATGTATTTTAATTTATGGCCGCGCTTTAAAGATAAAAATTTTTGCTTAATTTTTAGACGTAAAATATTCCGTTAGTGGACTTTAGGTAGTTTTAAAAGATTTTAACGTCAAGGTGTGGGGATTAGCCCTAGTCTTTAGGTTCGAACCAAGCCTCCGCGACGTTTGCTTTTGACTAGTTGACTTGATATCATTATTGAGCTCAGGCTCAGAGACTTTTTCATCTAAGCCTAATCGGTCGGGAGTTTTCCCGGGGCTTTTCGCAAAGGCGATTTAGGCGATTTTCGGTTGGCCATGGGCCTTGGGCGTTTCGTTAGGCGATTTTCGGCCGGCCATGGGCCTTTTGTCAAGGCCAAGGGCCAGCCCTTGGCTTTGAGCTTTCCCTTCACCACATTATTCGCGAGGTCCCAGCCTTTAGGTATGGTAGAAAAGAACGATTTCGAAATAGAAAAGGAACTTCCGCTTTTGCCCGTCAGGGACGTGGTCATATTTACCGATATGATCTTACCCTTGTATATCGGGCGCGACAAGTCCCTGGCCGCCATCGACGCCGCCTGGGGCGGCTCGAAGCAACTTTTGGTGGTGGCCCAAAAGGAACAAAAGGACGAGTTTCCCGGGCCCGAGGGTCTGTATCGGGTTGGGACGGTGGCCCAGATCGTCAGGCAGATGAAGATGCCCGACGGCCGGCTCAAGATCTTGGTCCAGGGCTTGGCCAAGGCCAGGATCGTGGATTTTATCGAATCCGACTCTTACATGAAAGTTTCCCTGGAGCCGCTTGAGGAAGACCCGGCCCCCGAGGATTCCGTCGAGCTTGAGGCCCTGACCCGAAACGTTCGGGAGCAGAGCCAAAAAATCTTGATGCTAAGGGACGTTTTAAGCGAGGAGATCGTGGGCCTCCTTGAGGGGATTGACGATCCCGGGCGCTTGGCCGATCTGGTGGTCAGTAACATCAGGGTCAAAATCGACGAGGCCCAAAAAGTCCTGGAAGCCACCGACCCCATGGTTCGGCTTCAATTGGTCAACGCCATTTTGGCCCAGGAAGTCAAAGTCAGCGCCATGCAAGCCAAGCTTGACTCCGAAGCCCGCGAAGAGATGGACAAGACCCAGAAGGAATTTTTCTTACGCGAGCAGCTTAGGCTCATTAAGAAAGAACTGGGCGACGGGATTGACCGCGACGACGAGGCCAACGAGTATAGGGCCAAATTCCAAAAGGCCCATTTGCCCAAAGACGTGGCCATGGAAGCGGCCAAGCAACTTTCCAGGTTGGAATGGATGCACCAGGACGCGGCCGAGGCCTCCATCATCCGCTCGTATCTGGACTGGATAGTCGAGCTCCCCTGGGCCGTCACTACCCGCGACCATCTGGATCTGGCCCAGGCCAAAAAGATCCTGGACGCCGACCATTACAACTTAAAAAAAGTCAAGGATCGCATCTTGGAGTATTTGGCGGTCATGAAATTAAGCCACCGCCAAAAGGGCCCCATCATCTGTTTTCTTGGCCCCCCGGGCGTGGGCAAAACCAGTTTGGGCCAATCCATCGCCAAGGCCATGGGCCGCAAGTTCGTAAGGCTTTCTCTGGGCGGCATGAAGGACGAGGCCGAGATTAGGGGCCATCGTCGCACCTACATCGGGGCCTTGCCGGGCCGGATCATTCAGGGCCTAAAGGCGGCCGGTTCCTCGAATCCCGTTTTTATGCTTGACGAGGTCGATAAAATCGGAAACGACTTTAGGGGCGATCCGGCCTCGGCCCTCCTGGAAGTTTTGGACCCGGAGCAAAACTCCTCCTTTTCCGACCATTACCTGAATTTGCCCTTCGATCTCTCCAAGGTCATGTTCATTACCACGGCCAATTTCCTCGACCCCATCCCCCAGGCCCTGGAAGATCGCATGGAGATCATTTCCCTATCCGGCTACACGGCCGAGGAAAAAGTCTCCATCTCCAAAAAGCACCTTTTGCCAAGGCTCATTAAGGATCACGGCCTTAAGCCCGGCGCCCTGACCTTTCAAGACGGGGCCATCAAGGCCATTATTTCTTCCTATACCCACGAGGCCGGCTTAAGGGGCCTAGATAGGAAGCTCGCGGCCATCTGCCGCAAGGTGGCCCGAAAAGTGGCCGAGGGCCATGACAAGCGCTTTAGGATAACCGAAAACCAGCTCCATCGCCTTTTGGGGCCGCCCGAGATAATCCACGAGCCCAAGTTGGCCGAGGGCCAACCGGGCGTGGCCACGGGCCTGGCCTGGACCGAGGCCGGGGGCGAGATCATGTACATCGAGGTTAGGACCATGCCCGGTAAGGGCAATCTCTCCTTGACCGGCCAACTGGGCGAGGTCATGAAAGAGAGCGCCCAAACGGTATTGGCCTACGCCCGGGTCCACGCCCTGGAATTGGGCTTGGAGAAAGACTTTTACGAGGAAATGGATATCCATATCCACGTTCCCGAGGGCGCCGTCCCCAAGGAAGGCCCCTCGGCCGGGGTGGCCTTGATGGTGGCTTTGGTCTCGGCCCTAACCGGCACCCCGGTTCCCAGGGACACGGCCATGACCGGGGAAATCACCCTCCGGGGCCAGATCCTGGCCATCGGCGGCCTTAAGGAAAAATCTTTGGCGGCCCTGCGCATCGGGATCAAAAAAATCATCATCCCCCGGCAAAACCTCAAAGACCTTGAGGACGTGGCCGAGATCCCGGCCAACCTAAAACGCAAGCTTGAGTTTTTACCCGTGGATAACATAAGCGACCTCCTAAACCTGGTTTTCCCGGATAAAAACTACATCAAGCCCGCCAAACATCGCCGCCCCATCAGGCACATTAGGCGCGGCCCCCGGCGTTTGCCCGGTTCCCGGCACGTCGCCAGGCCCTAAAAAAAATACCCCAGAAAAGGCCCCGGGGGGCTTTTTTTGGGGAAAAAAACCCAACCGGTGAGGGTTTTTCATTTCGTTTCAAAGGATTGGTCGTGGGAAAAGGGCCAGGATGCATACTCTGCGGGCACATGTGCCGAGCGGATCGCTCAAGTAAAAATTTGGGCCGCTGCGGGGCCGGGACCATGGTGGGCTATTGTTCCCACTTGATCCACCCCGGGGAGGAACCGCCCTTGTCGGGCCATGAAGAAGGGGCCGGCTCGGGCACCATATTTTTTTCCCGCTGCAATCTCTCTTGCGTTTTTTGCCAAAACTGGCAAATCTCCCAGGCCGTCTTGAACTGCCAGGACATTGACGTTGGCCGCTTGGTTGAAATCATGTTCCAATTGGCCGCGGCTGGCGCCCACAACATAAACCTGGTTTCCCCCACCCCCTACGCCATCGAAATCGCCAAGGCCGTCTCCAAGGCCAAGATCCAGGGCCTCAAACTGCCCATCGTCTACAATAGCGGCGGCTACGATTCCAAAGCCTGCCTGGCCATGATGGATGGCTTGGTGGACGTTTATCTCCCGGACGCCAAAATCGGCCTTACGCCCGAGTCCGACGAAAACGATCCCGACCCCGTGTCCATGCGGCTTTTTGGGGCCGGGGATTACGTCAAACATAACCGCCTGGCCCTAAAGGAAATGAAAAGGCAGGTCGGCCATTTGTCAATCGACCAAAGGGGCTTGGCCGTAAAAGGCCTCATCGTCAGGCACCTGGTTTTGCCCGACAATTTGGCCCGGACCGATAGCTTGCTGCGCTGGCTACGCGATAACCTCGGGGCGGATCTTTATTTGAGCCTCATGGCCCAATACCACCCGGCCAACAAAATCAAGATGGGCGATAACCCCGAGTATAGATCCTATCCCGGCCTGGGCCGCCCCCTCTCGGTTCGGGAGTACGAAAACTGGACCGAGCTGGCTTGGGCCTTGGGCCTTCACAATACCTTCGTCCAGGATTTGGAGGCGGCCACCCAAATGCGGCCCGACTTTGACAAAGAAGATATTTTTGAGTAAATAGTGGCGGCCACCCAAACGCGGCCCGACTTTGACAAAGAAGATATTTTTGAGTAAATAAGGTGGGGTCACGTTGACACGACGGCCTCGGGCGGCACCAATTTCGTCGCGTTTTGGCTCCCCATTGGGGGCTACCCGGAACCCTACGTTCATTTCTCTTACGGCAATCGGTTAGATTACTCCGCCGTCAC
>JAITLH010000024.1 GCA_031277995.1 Deltaproteobacteria bacterium | reverse complement strand
CGGTTGGGCCGAGGGGCCTTGGGCCGAAACGACGATATCTTCAAGGGTGGTTTCTTTGGCCCTGGGTTCTTGGTCGATGGTTTGGCCAAAAAGATCGGGACCGACCGAAACATCCTCGGTAGGCTTGGCTGGCTTACCGGTCTGGTCAGGTTTTATCGAGGCGGCCTCCCCTCGGGAGGGCATATGATCAAAAGTGGGAAGGCTCGCGGCTTTTGGCGAAATTTCACTCATGACCTCAGAGGTTTCATGAATGACCAAAGAACTGAAGGGATCGTCCTTAACGGCCCCCTCCAAAACTTTGGGCTCTTGGGCCTGGGGCTCTTGAACTTTGGGCTCGGCTTTCGCGCCGGCCTGGGCGGCCAAGGGAGAAGCCGGTTCCGTTGGGGGAGCTTGGTCAAGCGTGGGCGCCGGGGATTTTGGACGGCCCCAGAAATCAAGTTCCACTTCAGCCGCGGCCGGGGCGGCCGGGGCGACTGAGGCGGCGGGGGCGAGTGAGCTGGCCGGGGCCTGGGGTTCCGGTTTGGCCGGGACGGAAGCTTGGGCGATCTGATCGGTCTTGGTCGCCTGGGCGGCTAACTCTTCGCTCGCGGCCAAGGCCACGTTGGGATGCTGTTCAACCAGGCCCGAATCGACGTATTCTTGCTCGACCGCCACCTGGCAATCGATGGGTTCGGGCGCTTTGGCCTTGGCCTGTGGCCGGGCTTGGGGCTTGGCCGAGGGCCGGGCGTCGGGACGCGGCTCTGGGCGCGAATCGCCTCGAGCCGGGGCTTGCTGGGCCGCGGCGCTAAGGCGCTGGTCTTGGGCCAGGGCATCCTGGGGACGCTGATCTTGGGCCCGGGTATCTTGGGGACGGGCATCTTGGGCGCGCGCGTCCTGGGGACGCCGGTCCGGGCGTTGGTCCGGGCGTTGGGCGGAGACGGGCGGCCGTTTTTGGGCTTCCAGGGGTTCGGGGACGGGCTTGGCCTCTAGGTCGTCTTAGATGAGGGTTTTCCTTAGGGCTTCTTTTTGGGCCCGGCGATCGGACTTTTTGGGGCCTTGGGCGGGGGCGTCATGGAAACCGTTCGGGCCGTCAAAGTCCCTTCCGAGTTTGCCGCGGGGGCGTTTGCGACGGCGGTTGTCTCGATCGTTGGCCAAGGCCCGGTCGTCGTAGGAGTCGTCAAGGCCCTCGGGTTCGGGACCAAAATAAAGGGGCGGCTCGGGATCCGGCGCGTAGGGGTGGGGGGCGCCGGTAGGCTCGGGCCTTTTGGCCTCGGGGCGCGGTTCCGGGCGGGGTTCCGGGCCGTAGGAATCGTAGGGCGAGTCTTGGGCGGATCCGTTTTGGGCGTAAGCGCCTTGGCGCGCCGGCTTGGCCGAGCGGGCCCGGCTTATCTTCGCGTCCTCGGCCGTAAACTCGGAAGGCTTCCAGCTTAGCACCTGTCGGACGTCCACGGCCCCGTTTTGGACGGGGAATCTGGGCGAGATGCCAAATATCCCGCCGGGACGGTTAACCTGGACGGGGATCCGGCGCTCGGATCTCTCCTGGAAGGGAATGGGGGCCGGACGGGAGGGCCTGGACGAGGGCCTTTCGCGGTCTCGGTCTCGGTCGCGGTCTCGGTCGCGACCAAGATCCCGGGGCCTTTCGCGTTCCCTAAACTTAACGTCGCCGGCTTGATCCTTATCGAAGAGGGCTTCGTCGGGCCAAACCACGGGGATTTTTTCGCCCAGAAGGTTTTCGATGGCTTCCAGGTGATAGACGTGTTCCTCACAGGCAAAGGAGATGGCCTTGCCGGTTTTTCCGGCCCGGGCCGTGCGGCCGATGCGGTGGATGTAATTTTCCGAATCCTGGGGCAGATCGTAGTTGTAGACGTGGCTTACGTCCTCGACGTGGATGCCGCGGCTCGCGACGTCGGTCGCGACCATGATCTGGAGCCGCTGGTCCTTAAAGGCCTGCATGAGCTTTAGGCGCTTGGCCTGGGGCAGATCGCCGGTGATGCCCTCGGCCTGAAAGCCGTTTAGGGTCAGCTTTTTGGTTAACCAATCGACCCGGCTTCTGGTATTGCAAAAAATGATTACCCGGGAGTGCTCCTGATGCCTAAGTAAGCCAATCAAAAGGGGCAGTTTTTCGCTGTTACTTACGTGGTACAGGGTTTGGTCGATTTGGATCTTGGATTGGGGATCGGGTTCGGCCGTGATGTATTGCGGCGGATTCATGTATTGGTAGGTTAGTTCCAAAACCCGATCGTCCAAAGTGGCCGAAAAAAGCATGGTTTGGCGATGGGTAAAGGGCGGGAGCTTGGACAAGATGGTTTTTAGGTCTTTGATAAAACCCATGTCCAGTAAGCGATCGGCTTCGTCGACCACGGCCACTTCCACGGCCGAGGGGACAAAAATGCCCTGGTGGAGGTAATCGATAAGCCGGCCCGGGGTGCAAATGACCACGTCCGCCCCGTCTTGCAGGGCGTTACTTTGCTCCCTATACTCAAGTCCTCCCATGATTAGGGCCAAACTTATGTTGGTGGCCGAGGCCAGGAGTTTGGCGTCTTTGTAAATCTGGTCGGCCAGTTCCCTGGTCGGGGTAATGACCAAGGCCCTGGGTAAGCCGGGGTTCATCGAGGGTTTTCTGATAAGCCTTGAAAGGAGCGGCACCAAAAAGGCCGTGGTTTTTCCGGTACCCGTCTGGGCCTGACCGGCGATGTCCAGGCCCTCCAAGGCCACGGGGATGACCTGGGCCTGAATGGGGGTGGTGCAATCGAAACCGGCCGCCTCGATGCCCAGCATGATTTCCGAGGGCAGATCGAAGTCCGAAAACCTGGTCGAGGTCAAAAAGTTCGGCCGCCCGGCCCGCAAATCGGGATCCTCGGCCGCCAAAGGCGGTTGGGCCGGGCCGGATTCGTCGGCTTGGGGTAAGCCGCCAGATTCGGCCACAGATTCGGGCACAGATTCGGCCACGGCCTCGGGCACGGCCTCGGCCACAGATTTGGCCACGGCCTCGGCCAAAGCCTGGGGCTCGCCGGGGGACTCGTCCGTTGGCCCAAAGTCCGGGGCTTCCAAACCGGAGAGGTTAATCCGGGCCTTGGGCGAGTCAACGTTTTTAACTTCGGCCGCCGGGCTTTGGGTTATCGTTTCGGCGGGGCTGTCGGACGACCTGAGGTCGCCTAAAATGGTTTCGGGATAGGATTCGAATTTCAAGGTGTCTAGTTTTAAACCTTCTGCGATGGATGGTGACGGCCCTAACATGGGCTTTTGTTCGATCATGGGCTCGGACGGCCCCGGGGTTTCGCCCAAAATCGGCTTCGTTTCGGCCCCAGGGGCGGGTTCCTGGATCGATTCGACGTTTTCCCCCAAGCCTTTGGAGGCGACCGGGGCCTCCGGGCTCACGGCGGCGAGGTCGGGTTCTTCCGGGGAACTTTTTTCGTCCGAAAGCTTTTGGGCCTTGGTTTTGGGCTTTTGGGGCTTTATGGCCGGGCCAAAGGAAGAGTAGGCTAAGCCCTTGGCGCTTTTCAGGGCTTTCTTAGCGTCCTGGGCCTGGGGCTGGGCCTGGGTCTGGGTCTGGCCTTCACCAGCCGGGGAGCCGGAATCGGCTTGGCCCGTAGGGGCTAAATCGGCCGCGTTTTGGTCGGGGCTTATTTGGTCAGACGGGATTTGGTCAGGCGAATCGGGGGCGCTTGAGGCCAGGGCTACCTCGGGGCCGGCCTGGAGGCTAACCTCGGGAGCGACCCCAAGTTCGGCCTCTGGGGCAACCTCGGGGGCGGGCTCGGGGCCAACTTCGGGGGCGACCTCGGCGGCCCCCTCGGGGGCGGGCGGGGTCGGGACCTTGGCTTTTATGCCAAGGCCAAACTGGCCCCAGTAGTCGAGGCGGCGCGGTTTGACGGGTTTGGGATTTGGGGTCTGCGGGGCGGGGATGAAGTTATCCCGGGCCGGATCGGATCTGGCGGGTGTTTGTAGGTCTTCGGATTCGCTTAGCTCGTGGTTTGTTTGGCGAGTTTGTTCACCCTCGGCGGATTGCGGGTCCGGCCCTTGGGTGCCGTCTGAGGCCTTAACGCCCTCCGGGGGGATATCGCCCCCAGGGGTCTTGGAAAACATAGACGCTCCTAATCTGTCGTCGCGACGGGACATTTTTGGGGGCTCAATCTCGGTTTGGGCGCCCTGGCCGGGGTTTAAGTTTCTTCCCAACCTTAGGTTCCTCGAGCCTTTTTTCGAGAGAGCCAACAGTCCTTCGTTAAGTTTCTGGGGGTTTTTCCTTTCTAAGGCCTTGGGGCCCGGGAAAAACCGCGGGTTTTTTGGGGGGGGCGTTGGTTTGGCCCGCCCAATTGGGCCAATCGGGTTGGCCTTTTTTTGGTCTCGAGCGTTTTTTTAGCTTAAGACCTTCTGGCGCCGCTTGGGGGTAAGGCCGTTAAAGCCGCTTTTGACTTGGCCTTTTTCAAGCATTTGCAGCGCCTGATTAAGTTGCTTGTCGTATTCGAGTCTCTCGGCCAAGCTCATCTCGCGGATGGGCTTATCCGGCAAGGGCGGGGCTTCGAGCTCGTCGAAATCTTCTTTTTCCTCAACCTCGGCGATCTCGGTTTTTGACCTATTGCCGCGGTTTTTTTCGTTCGCGCCCAAAAGGTGACGCTCCAAGTCCACTTCCCTGGTCGGCTTGTAATTGGGGGGCAGTAAGCTTGGCACCTCGACGTCCGGGGTGATGCCTTCCGACTGGATGGGGCGCCCCGAGGGAGTATAGAACCTGGCCGTGGTTAGGCGCAAGCCCGATCCGTCGGGCAGGCGAACCACGCTTTGAACCGAACCCTTGCCAAAGGTTTTGGTGCCCAAAATGGTGGCCCGGCCGTAATCCTGAAGGGCCCCGGCCACGATCTCGCTGGCGCTGGCCGAGCCTTCGTTGACCAAAACCACCAAGGGAGTGTTAAGGGGCAGCACGGCCGTCTCGTCACTGTTGTAATCCATGTTTTGGTCGTTAAAGCGGCCCCGGGTCTCGACGACCAAGGCCTTGCCGATAAAAAGCCCGCTCACCTTGATGGATTGCTCCAGTAAGCCCCCGGGATCGTTTCTTAGATCCAAAACCAAACCCCGCATGGTTTCGCCGGCCCCCAGGGTCCTTATGGCTTTCTCCACTTCGAAAGCCGTGTCGGCTTGGAAGTTTGAAATATGGATGTAGCCAATGCCCGGGGTGATTTCTTCCGAGCGGACGCTTCTTAGGGGGATGTGATCCCTTACCAACGTGAAGGTAAAGGTTCTTTTCATCGAGGGGCGGTTGACGGTTATGGTCACCCTGGTCCCCAAGGGGCCCCGGATGAGCTTAACCACTTCCATGACCGACAGGTCCTGGGTGCTTTTGTCGTCGATGTTTACGATTTGGTCGCCGCTCATGATGCCGGCCCGGGAGGCCGGGGTATCTTCAATGGGGGCCACCACGGTCACGACCGAGTCCTTGACGGATAGTTCCATGCCCACGCCGGTAAAACTGCCCCCGGTTTCTTGCTGAAACTCGTTCATCTCCTCGGGGGTCAAATACGACGAATGGGGGTCGAGGGTGTTTAGCATACCCCGAACCGCGCCGTTAACCATCTCGGTTGAGTCAGGCTCCTCAACGAACTTGACGTTTATTTCGTAGAAGATCCGGGCCAGGGTTTGAAAACCCTCATAGACGCTGCTATCCGAGGTAGCGGCCTGGGCCTTGGGACCGGAGGCCAAAACCAGCGCGGCCAAAAGCATAACCGACCAAACGAAAAAGCGTCCAACGAACCTTCGGGAAACCGGTTCCATGGTGTTTTTGGGCATGGGAGACTCCGAAACTAACTCACTAAATGTCATTTTTTTTGGGTGTGTGGCCTAAACGCCAAAAACGTTTAACGCCAAAGCGTCAATCGTTTTCCGCTTGGCAAACCGAGCATATGCCCCAAATCTCGAACTTATGCCCCTGGCTTTTGAAGCCTTCCTGGCGGCAGATGCGCTTTTCAAGGTTTGTGAGTTCCGGGGCGCTGAATTCAAAAATGCTATGGCACTTAAGGCATCTTAAGTGGCTGTGATGTTCCCGGCCGTAAACCCTTTCATAGTGCATGTGGCCGTTTTCCAGGTAAACCTCGGCCAGTAAGCCCGATTCAATCAAAAGGGGTATGGCCCGGTAAATGGAAGCCTTGGAGATGGGCGTTTTGCTTCTTAGGCTCAGAAAAAGCTCGTCCACGTCGAAATGGTCCCGGTTTCTAAGGATCGATTTGGCGATGGCCTCCCTTTCCTTGGTTACCCGATAGCCCCGGTCGCGAAGAAAAGTTCGGAAGGCTTCCATCTCCTCCACCAACTCCCCGCTGGGGGCCGGCTCAACTTTTGAACGGCTCACGACCATGGTCGCTCTCCAAACGCTTAACCCCCAAAAGTCCCAAAAATCTTTTCCCGGGACCCCGTGGGTTAATTCGCGGCTTTCCCGGCCCGGCCGGGAACGAAAAAAGGCTTCAATTCGGCCCAAAACGGCTCCGCCTAAACCGGGCCCACCCCAAAACCGCCAAGCCCAAGCGCCAGGGCTTAGCGCCAAGCCCAAGCGGCCGGCCCAAGCCCCAAACCAAGCCCCAAAGCAAGCGTTTTGGGGTGGGCCCGGTTTTAACCAAAGGCCATGATACCACACGGGTCAACCCAACGCCCCACCCAAAAAAAACAAAAAAAAAGCTCGGGAAAAAAGCTCGAACACTTGAAGGGCGTTTGGGGCCGGGCCAAGGCAATCGCGAGCGAATGCGATGGGCGATAGCCCCGGACGAAAAGTCAGGGAGCCCAAAATAAAGCTCTCGATTGCGGACCGTAAAAAAAGCGGAAAACAAAAAAACAGTTACTTCACAAGCGCCGTAATCCACATCAAAAAAGATTATAGCTTTAAACATCTATAAAATCAACGGTCACTTGAAAAGTTTTGATGAATTTTTCCCAAATTAAAACCCAGGGTAAAAAATAAAAAGCTCGATTCTTCCCTGCCCCTTACTTTGGCTAATCTTCCTAAACTTTAAGCCAGAAAACTTTCTTTGTCAAAAATTAACCAGACCAGGTAATAACCTTCCCCGAACAATCAAAAGTCCCGGGCCCCCAAAAAAACCCTTTTCAATCCGTTCCCCAAAAATTATCTCCCATAGAACCAATTTTTTATTCCCCGTCTTCTCAAATAACTTATTTAACCTCACCAAAATCACCCCTTTATCCAAATAATCAAGGCCC
>JAITLH010000443.1 GCA_031277995.1 Deltaproteobacteria bacterium | reverse complement strand
GCGTTCATTAAGCCGCGAAATCAATAAAGAAAAGCTGCCGGGCGGCGCGCTTGGCGCGCCTAAGCCCGGGGCCTCCCCGGGCGGGGAGTTTTGGTTTTGTCCAGGCCTTAAGGTTAATCGATATGCCTGTGGATAACGAAGTGGAAAGACAAAATCCCTGGCCCCTAAAATCTATGCTATTATACTATCATATGTTGGCTAAATTTGTACAGAGGTCAATTTAAAATATCTGACTAGGTCGAAATTGTGACCTTTTGATATCCGACTTCAGAGGGAACTCAGGGGCTTCAAAAAAATTGATGATTTTTTTTGAAGCATCAAAATAGAAGTGGATAATATATACTTTATAAGTTAAAATGAAAACGGTTTAAACTTAGAGCCATGGGGACAAAATCCCCCGTAAGGGGCCGGCCGAAAACCAGGGCGATTATTCGTTTACCCTTAGGAAGGGTAGCCTTTTAACCGTGAGCTTTTTGGCTAGGCTAGGTAAATCATTACCGTTTTTTGTCGCCCCGGCCTTTTTTTCTCGGTTAAAGTCGATAGCGATATACCACGAAACCAACGGGACATCGGTGGGCCCAAGGCTTTTTTGGGTTCCGGGCGTTGGTTTGGCTAACTTAGGCGAACAAACGAGACCGGGCCAAGGTTTTGGCCTTAAGGCCCGCTCGCACTTTAACCTGGCCCAGACGGTCGGGGGTCTTTAGGGGTTAGTTTATGATTTGGACCAAAAGCTTGGAAACCGGGGTTCCCAAGATAGACGAACAACACAAGGAACTCTTTAAACAGGCGGACAACCTAGTCGACAAAACGCAGATCGCCAAAGTGGAGGCCACCTTGACCTTTTTGAAGGGCTACGTGGCCAAACATTTTTCCGACGAAGAGATACTTCACCGCGTCAGCGCTTATCCCAAAGCCGATTTTCATAAAAAACTCCACGAGGAGTTTAGTAAGGCCCTAAGGGGCCTGTTGGCCCAATATAACGCCGCTCCCAATAAGCAGCCCGTAATATTGTCGATAAACTCGGCGGTCGTGGCCTGGTTACGGGAACACATCATGAAACACGACAAGGAATTCGCCGTCTATTACCTGGCCAAACAAGCCGGGGCCAAGAGGTAGACCTCCCCCATGCTCGATAGCCCGGCCTAGGCTTGGCCTGGCCAAGCCTAGGCCGGGCCAAAAAGCGCATCGTTTGGGGTGGGCCGTTTGGGACCGCCCCGAATAACTGAATAATCGCGTGTCTTTAAGTCCATCCTCAATATTATCCCCAGTCCGCTTACGTCCGCCCCTAGACCCGGAGGTCTTAGGGAGCCTTAAAAGCGGTCAGTCGGTTCTCATATCGGGACAATTGGTGGCGGCCAGGGATCAAGCCCACAAGAGACTTTTGGCCTTGGCCATGGACGATAAGCCCTGGCCCTTTGATCCCCTTGGTCAGATTATCTACTACGTTGGGCCATCCCCGGCTCCCCCGGGCCGGGTCATCGGGGCCGCGGGCCCGACCACGGCCGGGCGCATGGACGCCATGACCTTGCCTTTTTTGGAGAGGGGGGTCAAGGCCCTCCTAGGCAAAGGACGCAGAGCCCCAAAGGTTTTGGACGAACTTAAGGCCCATGGGGCCGTCTATCTGGCCGCGGTAGGCGGGGCCGGGGCTTTCTATGGGAGTTTAATCAAAAAAACCACCCTTTTGGCTTGGCCCGAGCTTGGTCCCGAGGCCTTGGTAAGCCTCATGGTCGAAGATTTTCCGGCCATGGTGGTCTACGACTTGGCCGGCTTTGATCTCTACGAAAGCGGCCCCAAGGCCTTTGCCTCAAACCCGGCGGCTCTTTAATAAGCTCCTAATCTCATTAATCTTTTTTTAAAAAATCGTCAAAACCATAACCTTGTCCACCATTGGGTTTGAAACTTAGGTTATAATGTCTTATTTTTCGTGGGATTGTTCCGACGCGAGGCACGACTCGTTATGAAACCAAAAAAAGGCTTTAACAAACACCAAGTTAAGGTCATAACCGAACTTGACAAGCTGGCCAGAAAGTGTGGGGTCAAGATTTTTACCGGTAAACTCGTTTACGCCGGCCTAAAAATCCAATCCGGCAACTGCCGCCTCCATTCCGACAATTGCCTGGTAATCGATCGCGGCCAGCCCTATGAGGAACAGCTCGACCTTTACCGCCAAGTTCTTTTAAACGTCGAGATCCAGCCCAAGCATTTTGATGAGCTATCCCAGGAGACCAAGTCGGCCTTAAACCTGGGCTTGCATAAAAAAGCCCAACCCGCCGCCACGCCTGACCAAAGCCAATCATGACCCGTTCTCGGTTAAGGTTGGCCTAGACCCTAGCCCCAGACCAGGCCCCAGGCCTTAGTCCGGGACCTAAGGTTAAGAGTTAGCTAAGGCGATAAGCTAAATTGTTTGATTTATAAAGGTATTTGTCTTAGAAGTTAATAGAAAAATTTTTTTGATATAATAAATTAACGATTTCTTAACGATTTTGGCTTCCCAAAATCGTTAAGTTAGTTTGATATGAGGTTAATCTATGTCCCGTTTCCAAGAGGGCTGGAGGGCAGCCGGTCTATTTCTTCACTTTACCTCGCTGCCGGGACCCTTTGGCATCGGCGATTTGGGGCCCACGGCCCACGTTTTTTTGGACTTTTTGCAAAAGGCCGGGGTCCAGTACTGGCAAGTCTTGCCCGTAAACCCGACCGCCCCGGCCCTGGGGAATTCCCCCTATTCGGCTTACTCGGCCTTTGCCGGAAACGAGCTTTTGGTTAGCCCCACCCTCATGGTCGAGGAAGGCTGGATTACCAAGATCGAGGCCGACCGGGCCCGCCAGCCCCTCACGGGCCAAACCCGGCCCGGGAAAATTGACTTTGAGAAAACCATCAAGCTCAAAACGGCCTTGGTGGACGCGGCCTATTCCAAGGTGGGTTTTGGGCTTTTGGATAACGAAGAATTTTCCAAGTTCGCCTGGGACAATTCCGCTTGGTTAAACGATTACGCCTTTTTCATGACGGCCAAGGCGGATTTGGGCGGTAAGCCCTGGTTCCAATGGCCCGATGGCCTTAAATACCGCGACGATCACGAGCTGGGCGTTCACGGCCGCAGGCTATCCGACGCCATCTTGAGGGTCAAGTTTGGCCAGTATTTGTTCTTTTCCCAGTTAAACAGGCTAAAAGACGGGGCCGCCCGTAGGGGCATTAGCCTAATCGGCGACACGGCCTTTTACGTCAACCACGATTCAAGCGACGTTTGGGCCAACCGGCACCTTTTTAGGCTTACCCCGGACGGCCAAAGCCAAAGCGTGGCCGGGGTGCCGCCGGATTACTTTTCCGAGACCGGACAGCTTTGGGGCAATCCCGTCTTTGATTGGCCGGCCAACCAAGCCAGCGGCTACGGCTGGTGGCTTAGTAGGCTTCGCCATAACCTTTCCATGTTTGACTGGATTAGGCTCGATCACTTCCGGGCTTTTTGCCGTTACTGGTCGGTTAAAGGCGACGCGGAGACGGCCAAGGAGGGCCATTGGGAGATGGGTCCGGGAGCGTCTCTTTTTGAGGCGGCCGGAAGCCGCCTAAACGTCGTGGCCGAGGATCTTGGCGTCATTACCCCGGACGTAACGGAACTTAGGAAAAAGTTTGACTTTCCCGGGATGCGGGTCCTCCATTTTGGTTTTGGCCCCGATCAACCCCTCTCCACCCATTGCCCCTACCGCATTGAACCGGACAATCTGGTCTACGCCGCCACCCATGACAACAATACCACCCGGGGCTGGTTTGAAAACGACATCGATTACAAGAGCCGCCAGAGGATCTCCGATCTGGCCGGATACCAAGTTAATTCCTCCAACGTGGCCTGGACTTTAATTAAACTGGCCTACCTCTCCCCGGGGACCATAAGCGTCATAACCGTTCCGGATCTCCTTAACCTTGGCCTGGAAGGCCGCCTAAACGTGCCCGGGACCGTGGGCGACAACTGGACCTGGAGACTAAACTCCATGGACCAGCTATCCCCAACCCTGGCCGAGAATCTGGCCGAGTTGGGCGCCGTGGCCGGCCGGGATAATTTTTCCCACCCCAACATCCTCACCTATTGAGGCGAGGATATTTGGGCGTAACTCCCTTAACGAAAAACTTCGCCCTAACCCGGGCCGATTCCCCCCCCATAACCGGGGCGCCAAAAGGCTAGCGCTTTCGAAAACCCATATAGGACGCGATCATGCTCAGTTTTGCCACAATCGAAAAACGCTTGAAACTTCTGCTGGAAGATCTAGACGGCGAGTATTGGACTTCCATCTTGGATCAGCTTAATCCCCCGGAAAATTTTCCCAAACACGAGCTGGTCCACGATCTCTGCTTTAGGGACTCCAAGGCCCTGGCCGGGTACATCCCCGATCTAAGGGCCACCATGAGAAGTAGCCCCCCAAAAAGCTTGCCATCTGAAGAAGTTTTGGCCCTAAGGTCACTAAGGGGGCTACTGAATTTTTCGGCCCGGCTCCCGGTCCTAATCTTATTGTTTCCCCAATACCGCGATAACGAAAACCTTATTAACGTCTACAACGGTTACCGCCAAACCCTTAAGGAGATAGACGAGTATCTGGCCCTGACCGCCAAAGACTAAACCGCCAAAATCCCAAAACCGTCAGGGTTCCCGCGAATCCTGGGGGGTTATCCTAGCCTGGCTTAAGGCCCCAACCAGCCCCAACTAGCCCCAACTAGCCCCGGCCAGCCCCGGCTAAAAATTTAGCTAAAATTAACCTTTTTAACTTATTGACTAAATAAGTTTTAACTAAATTAACAATAGAACTAAAAATACCAGAAAATGGGTTTTTCCGAGTGAACGTATGACTTATTATGATCAACCAATGCCCCAATCCGATCGGCAATTGGTCACTTTTTGGGACATTTTTAAAAATTCTTGGAAGATACTCTGGGAAAACCCCAAACCCCTGGTCATTGTCTTAGTGTCCTTAAGCGTTTTGCAAATACTCTTCGATTACATCGGGATGTATTTCCTGGGTCCCTTCTACGATCTTATCGACAGCGCCATGCGGGGCCAGTTTACCGGCCAGGAGTTTCTCGCCGCCCTAAGGGAAATGGTCGACAAAAACGGCACCTGGCCGCTAATCGCCGGAAAACTCGTGCCCTGGCTTTTGGGACCCTTCGTGAGCCTGGCCCTGGCCCGCTCGGCCTTAAATCTCTGGGACGGGTATCAAATTGGCTTAAGCGATCTCGGTTTCGCCCTAAAAAAATACCCCGCGGCCTTGTACGTTTGCGTCTTGGTGGCCCTCCTGGCCATTTTTTTGCTGGGCTTGGTTTTCGCTTCCTATTTACCCATGGTCATCATCCATTCCCTGTTTTTTGGCCAAGGCCTGCCCGGGCCCTTTTTCGCCATCCTCTCGGTCTTGGCTTTTTCCGTTTCCCTCTTTCTTTTCATCAAATACGTCTGGCCCCTGGTTAGGCGCTATCTGTTTTTGCAATACATGGCTTTTTTCTCCATGGTCGAGGGTTTTTCCGGCAGCTGGGTTAACGGGCTCATGGTCCTATTTCGTAAACTTAAGGCCTTCCCCAGACACCTAAACCAAGCCATCATTACCACCCTGGCCCTTTTTCTTTCCCTAAGTTTCGTCCTAATTATCGTCTCGGCCGTCCTGGCCAACTTTAAAATCCCCCCCGGGGTGATTGAACTGGCCACCGAGTTTCTCTACCTAATCTGCGTGGCCTGGATAATGGTGGCCTTGTCGGGCTTCTACCGCCTCTACCTCTCCCCGGAGCCCAGTGACCTGGCCCCAAACTATCCCCCCGAAACTTAACCCCTAAGCCATGCCCCTAGGGCCATTGGCCCTAGGGGCATGGCCCTAGCGTTAGGCCATGCCCCGACCGCGCCAAAGCCTTAAAGCTAATCTAATACCCTTTGTTTTCTTACTAGGGGCCGGGCCTTACGGTCCCGGTCCATGGGTGAGCCTAAATTGTCCCTTTTGATCGCCTCCGACATCCATGGGGCCGTTAGCGCGGCCGAGTTTTTGGCCAAAATGGTGGCCATAAACAAGCCCACTTTGCTTTTGCTTTTGGGGGATCTCCTCTACCACGGGCCCAGAAATAAGCTGCCCGGGACCTACGACGCCCCCCAAACGGCCCAGATCCTCTCCGCCGTCCCCTGTCCGGTGGCCTCGATTAGGGGTAATTGCGACGCCGAAGTGGATCAGCTTTTGCTGCCCTGGACCTTTGCCGAAAACAGCTACCTGGATTTGGACGGGCGCGTTTTCATGGCCATCCATGGCCATCAGCTCCCGGAGATTGGCGGCAACTGGAAGCTTTCCAAAAACCTAAACGTCATCCACGGCCACACCCATTTGCCCCTAGCCAAGAAAACCGATGGTACCTTTACCTTTAACCCCGGTAGCCTCGGCATTCCCAAGGGCGGTTACCCGCCCACTTTTGGCTGGTACGACCAAGGCCACTTTGAGGTCATCTCCATCGATGGCCAAGTTATCATGTCCAGCTCCCTATGAGCGCCCCCCCTTTTCCAAGGGGCTCCCCGCCCCAAAGCTCCAAGGCTCCAAGGCCCCAACGGCCCCAACGGCCCCAAGGCTCCAAAACCCCAACGGCTCCAAGGCCCAAAGCCCCAAAGCTCCAAGGCCC
>JAITLH010000438.1 GCA_031277995.1 Deltaproteobacteria bacterium | reverse complement strand
TGCCAGAGGAGACAAAACACGGCTATGTTCTGGGCCAAGGTTTTTTGTTTGCCTTGGGCCGAGGCCGATATCACCAGGCCCTTTTCCATGGCGATGGCCCTTAGGCTGGTTACGGCCAATTCCCTGGCTATGATCAAAAACACGACCACGGCCGGGGCGTAGTTTAAGGGGATCATCATGATCAAGGCCGAGGAAGCCAGAAGTTTGTCGGCCATGGGATCGAGGAAACGACCCAGGTTACTTTCGTTATTGTATTTTCGGGCCAAATAGCCATCGAGTAAATCGCTTAGGGCCGCCAAAAGGTATACCGTGGCCGTGACCCCGGAGATAAATTTATTGCTCTGGTCGGCTAAGGCCAGGCTTAGGATGACGACCGGGATGGCTAACATTCTCCCGATCGTTAACATGTTTGGTACGATTGGCCGACTAAGTATTCTGCTTAGACCTGTCATTATTTAATTTACTCACTCAATTACTAGTGTTTGATAATTATTGTTAAACTTAAAGAATGTTTTAAGGTTGTGGGGAAAAAGTTATGATGATGGTTAACCAGGTTACTTGGGGCGGCCAACCTTTGGCAAGTCCGCGAATTGGGACGGCCAATTCGCCTCCCGTTGGACGGGGTCGTTTTGGCCAAGCGAGCCGGGAAGGCGCGGTCGCTTACGGCAAGTCGTTGGGGTCGGCCTGGCCCGAGGCTTCGGCCCGGAACATGCGCAAGAAGGTCTCGTAGTTTCGCAAAACGGTTCGGACGTAGTTTTTGGTTTCGCGTATTTCCGGGACGGCCATGATTCGGGCCACCCGCTCGGGACCGCAGTTATAGGCGGCCACGGCCAAGACCACGTCGCCGTTAAAGCGGTTCAACATCATCCTAAGGTATCTGGTCCCGCCCATGATGTTTTGTTCGGGATTGAAGCTGTCTTTGACGCCCATCATGCGGGCGGTGTTGGGCATTAACTGCATCAGGCCCCTGGCCCCGGCCCAAGAAACGGCGTTGGGATCGAAGGCCGATTCGGACCTTATGACGGCCGTGATTAAGGCTTGGTCGACCTTGTAGGTCTGGGAGGCCTTTTGGATGTAGGGCCTGATTCGGTCAAGGTTAAGGCGCCGGTAGGGAGCCTTGTCGGAGGTCACCGAAATGGCGATGGTAAAGAGCCGATAGCGAGGATCGGCCGGGGCGTCGGTTAAATGGGTGACGCCGTGGTCGTCGGTAAACATGTAATATTGCAAAACCTCGCCCTCGAAAGGCGGCGGGGTGGTTGGCCTTGATTTTACTGGCGTTGGTGGCGCGGGCGGAGTCGGAGGCGGCGGTGGCGGCGGGGAAAATAAGCCCCCCTCCTGGTCGGTTGAGTTTTCCAAAGCGTTGGTTGGTTGGTCGGTCGAAACCGAACCGTCCTCGGGCGGTAACCAATAAGGGCGGTTGGTATTGGGATATCTGGGCACCCAATCGGGCAGGTTGTATTGTTCCTCCGGGGTCGGTTGTCCCGATGGCGCCGGGGACTCGGTTTGATTGGGTATTTGCTCTTCGGGGGCGAAAAATCCCCCCTGGGCCAAGGCCCTTTGGGCCGAAAAAACGTTGGCCAGGGTTAGGGTTAAGGTCAGGCCCAGGACCAGGGCGAGCCTTTGCCGCCCAGGGCGGGCGGCCAAAAGCCTTAGTGTTTTTGGTTTTGTTGGAGAAGCCACTGGTCACGATTAGCGATGGAACTAAAATATAATTTTTGACCGTCTTTATTAAGGATCAACGCATTGCTTTTTAGGAAATATACGCCGGTTAATGAATCTTTTACTAGTTCTTCAGCGTCGATAATATCATTATCTTTTTTGCTGATAATAAGACCTCTTAATACCCGAAAAATTAGGTAAAAAAGAAAGCATATAACTAAGATTCTTACGATAATTGACATATTTATCTTTGCGATGTTAATGAAACTTAGAAAAGAGGTCTGAATCTAAAGTATTTTACGCACCTCTGGTCCGTTTTTAGGCAGTTTATCTATCATTTCCGGGATCGATAGCCGGGTCAAGGGGTGAATCCAGTCCGGGGCGACTTCGGCCAAAGGGTAGAGGACAAAGGCCCTTTCATGGAGCCTGGGGTGGGGCAGGGTCAATTCCTCGGCCCTGACGACGTCTTGGTCCATGAAAAGCAAATCAAGATCTATGAACCTGGGACCGTGGCGTTCCACCCGGACCCGGCCCAAAGCCGCCTCGATTTTAAGCAAGGTCCGCAGCATGGGGATGGGTTCGAGTTGGGTGGTGATGGTGACCACGCGGTTATAGTACCAATTTTGCTTAGGCGGGCCGCCCACGGGTTCGGTGAACCAAGTGGAGGACATCTGTTCTATGGAAATTTCCTGGTTAAGCCTTAAAAGATTAACGGCTCTTTCTAGCATGGCTTGGGGGTCGCCAAGGTTGGCCCCTAGTCCAATCGCGCAAGTCGCAAACAAAAAAAAACCCACTTCAATCGGCCAAGGGTATTTGGCCAAGGAAAAACCCAGCCGGAAAGGTTATCGACAATATGGGGTCGAAACCAAAACGGGGGGCGCGGATTAAGGACGAAATTATCCCAAAAAAAGTTTTTTCGGGAGGGCTGGCCAAAAACCGCGAAAATAGTCGCCGCGATTCGCGGTAAAAATGAAACGATAATGGCTTAATCTCTAAAACCACGTTAACCGATTTTATACGAGGGGACGCCTATTGTCCATAGCCGTTTTGACGATCGGCCAGGGATCCTAGATTTCAAAGCTCAAGGCGGCGTATCCGACCGAGATGTCCCCCGGGCTAACGTCGGAACTGGAATAATGATCCAGCAGTTTGGGCTGGGCCCCCAGGATTCTGGCCGCTTCCGCGACGGCCGCGGCCGCCCCGGCCGAGCAGGCGGCGTGATTTTTTACCCCGGCCAGGATCATGGCCAAGGGGTCCAAGGCCAGGGCGGGCTCGATAAAGGAGCGATCGTTTTGGAAGCGATATTCGTCACCCTCGGGGCCGGTTCCGGCCGGGGCGAAACCGTAGGCCGGGCCATAATGGGTTAGATCCGTTGAAGCCACCAGCAAAATTTCATCGGGGGCTTGGCGGATCTTTTTGGCCAGTAAGGCGCCTAGGGTTAGGGCTTTGGGGCCCGGGGGAACGCGAAGGGCCCAAACCCTGGCCTCGGGGGCGTAATGCTTAGCCAAGGGCATTTGCACTTCGATGGTATTGTCGTCGGTTGGGCCGTTCCAGGTTTTGGGGATCAAATCCTGACCGGTTAGCTCCAAATTAAGCTCCGGGGCCAAGGCGACCGGGCCCAAAGGGGTTTGCCAATAATCTTCGCCATAGGCCACGATGGGGGAGGGGGCGCCCAGGTGCCCGCCCATGATGACCAAAAGCTTTGGGCCGCGTTCGCCAAAAGATTTGGCGGCCAAACCAAAGGCCGAGGCGGCTAACTTGCCGGAAAAATACCATCCGGCGTGCGGGACTATGATGCCCATGATTCGGCCGGCCGGGGGTTTAAAAGATCCCGCGTATTCTCGCCAGGAATCCACCTCGGCCTCGATCTTGGCTTTGGTAGCTGGATACCATTGGCCGGCCAATTGGGCGAGTCTGGTTTGGGATTGAGGCATAATCGATCCTTTGAGCGATTAAGTTTAAATTCAAAAAATATCGATGGTTAACCCTAAAAGTTAAACGGCCCGATTTCAAGGGCTAAAATGCCATAATAAACCGAAAAAGCCATAAAAACTGGGGACGTATATATGTTTTATGGATTTTTAATTAAATGATTGAAAAAGTTAAAAAAAGGTAAGGGAAACGGGCCCCAGAAACAAACCCAGAAACACACCCATGAAACGGGGCTTGGAGACGGGGCTTGGAGGCGGGCCCCCAGAAACAAACCCAGAAACAAACCCAGAAACAAACCCATGAGACGGGGCTTGGAGACGGGGCTTGGAAACGGGCCTGGGAAACGCTTACGCCGTAAGGCCTTTTTGGCGAAATTCACGAAAACATCAACCATTAGGGTGAAAAAATCGCGGCCGTTAAACGGGATATCGTTCGGCGTAAAATGGTTTCCAACGACACAGGGTTAGGGAGAGGAGGCGCGATTAATCTGATACCTAACCCCTTAAAGTTTCTACGTTTTTGGCAATGATCCCTATATAAGTTACTTAATATAATATGTTTTAACAAAAATATCAAGGCCTTAATTATCGTTTCTCTAAGCTTGGGAGCCAAGGGCCTTTTCTTTCTGAGGGGGCGTTGGTTAGGCGCTTAACTTAAAGGCTTTATTTGGCCCTTATTGGGGGCGCGATTTTTTTGTTTTGGGTTACTAATTAAAAATATTATTACTTATTTAACCATAAACTTTTATTTTGTGCTTTAATGTCGGTAATTTATAAGACGGCAAAAATTGGTCCGGGCGCGAGCGAAAAAGTTCCTCTGCCGAGTCCAAAAATCGCCTCGCGGCCCCTTCCAAAATCGCCCCGAGAATGGGCCTAATGGCCCCAGGGC
>JAITLH010000429.1 GCA_031277995.1 Deltaproteobacteria bacterium | reverse complement strand
GCCAGCAAACGTCCAGGCATTTAAGGACGGCCATGGGTTTTGAACATGGGCTATCGGCCAAAGCGACTAGAAGTTAAGGTACTTCAAAACGGCTTTGGTTTTTGAACATGGGCTATCGGCCAAAGGCCGAGGGGCCAGGTATTTTTTGGCGTTTTTTGTCACTCGACCATTTCGTCGACCAGGGCCGCGAAGATGGTGACTTTTTCGGGCAATAGCCAGGCGTTGGGGCGTAAACCGGCCATCTGGCAAGCCTTGGAAAGAAGATCGGAGCTTTGGTAACGGCTGGGCATGTCCTTGGGTAAGCCCACCCCAATGGTAAAGCCCTCCAAGACCACCACCGCCTGGCCGGCGCCCACTTCCTGATCGCTTTGGGCTTCAAGAAGGCCGTGCAAAACGGCCACCCCAACTTTGACCCGGGGCCATTCTTCCATGGTGGGGACGCGGCCCTCATCGGGCTCAGCCAAAACTTTTTGGGCCAAGGCCAGGATGCCATCCACGATGGGCTGGGGCTGCCTTATCTCAAAGGCCCGGGCCAAGATCTGACCATCCAACCATAAGGTCACGGCCATGGGGGAGGATTGATTAAGGGCCCGGGGAAATTGGGTCACCTCCAAGGGCCTGATCTCCCGGCCTTCCCTAAGGGCGTTTAAAGGTTCCTTGGCCACTTTCAAAATGAAGTTTAGTTCCTGGGCCGAAAGCCTAACGGCCGGGGGGCGATCGGAGGGCGGATCCAAAAAACCCTGGGCCGATAGGCGGCTAGTCAAGATAAAAACCAACCCCAACGACAAGACGATCGCCCAAAGCCAATTAGGGGCCTTTAGAGCCCTCCCGTCAAAAAATGGCATCTATCCCTCCCTCCGTTGAGCCGGCACCCCGCTACGGGCTCATTTGACCCGTTAACGGGGGCGTTTTCGTCTGACCAGATCCCTATGGTTTGTCCAGGCCCCTAAGGCGCGGCCAAAATTTTTTTGATAGCCTGGGGGTTGGCCGTAAGGCCCGTCTGGCTCGGGCTTGGCTTAGCGCTGGGCCTAGGGACCTTAGGCATCCCCCCGCGCCCTTCGGGCCGCCAAAGCGTTGGGCCATCAAAGCGTCAGGCCGTCAGACCTGGATAAGGCGGCCTTCGACCACCTCAAGGCAGGTCAGGGGGCCCCCAAAGACGGCGCCGGTGTCAAGGCCGGCCCGGCCCGGGGAGATTTGGGCGCGTTTGAAGGGCGTGTGGCCATAGACCACGGTTTTGCCAAAATCGTAGTGGTGGAAGTTTAGAAAATCGTCCCTAATCCACAAAAAATCGTCCTCGGTCTGGTTGGATAAGGCCACGCCCGGGCGTAGGCCGGCGTGGACGAAGATGTGGCGATCGGTTTCGTGGTAGAGGACCAAATCGTTGTAGAAATCCACGTGGGCGGGGGGAAAGGGCTCGTGGTTTTTGTAGCTTTTGATGGTAAAGCTGGTTCCGTTGGTCGTAAGGGGCAAAAGCTCCCGGCCCATGTAGAAATTCATAAACATCTGCTCGTGGTTACCCTTTAAGGCCACGACGCGTCCCTGCCAACGGTTTTTTAGCTCCATGACTTTCTCGACCACGCCATAGCTGTCGGGCCCCCGATCGATGTAATCGCCAAGGAAGATAAGTTTTTCATGGTTTTGCGGGCGCCAATCAATCTTGGCCAATAGCTCGTCCAATTTAACCCGGCAACCGTGAATGTCGCCGATGGCAAATATTCGGCTTTCCATGCTGCGTTTTCGCTTAAGGCTCTAGCCCAAAAGCCCTCCACCAGACCTGGCCCGCTTAACTTTAAGTTAACCTTATCGCGGCCCTTACGATAAAAGCCTCCCCGTGGGGGCGCCTTAGCCCCCAGGCCACGCTAGATCGCGGACTAAACCAGAAACTACCAAATTCTACACTAATTGCGATTAAAAATCCATAACCTAGGTCAAGTTATTAAGAGTCGTAAACAGCGGCCAAAAAACATAATAATCCCGGCCCATTTCGCCTAAATTTTTTCTATGCATAGTCGAGGTCGCAAATTTTTTATGATCAAAAAAATTTTTTTTAACTAGGAGGCTTCCTATGGGTCGAATGGGTAATTAGCCAAGATGATATTGGCTAAAATAACCAATTTCAATATTTCTTATGGGCGTGTTGACCTTGGCTAACCAGATTGGTCGCCCTTTGTTCCAATATTTAATTACTCAAAACCAGCGCAATTTTAGGGCTAAAATCTAGCGGCTTGATTGATTGGATGGGTTTAATAAGGCGCGGGCAGGGATTGAATGATTATTAGTAAACAAAGAGGAGAAATTTAGAGGGAAAATAGGGCTTATAGAGTGGAGGGTCATTAAGGAGTTTTAGTTCACAAAAACTAATTATGACCTTTAAAAAATGGAATTTTTGGGTCGTTTTACAGGCGTTAAACCGTCCATTTAAAGACCTTGGGCCAGGAGGCCTTGATACTAACGTACGCTTGTTACAAAAACTTTTTCAAAAGAAAACCCTAGGACAAAAGCCCAAGGTTTTAAATTATAATTTCATTTAATAGCTATTTAAAAACTATTAATTAGGCACTGTAGGGTCATTAAAAAGAACTCTGTCCCCACCTTTGGCTATCATATTTTGGCTTCCGCTGTCAAAGGTAAACGTGGTAGATTTGGTAGCCTTATGGTTAAGGGTAAACGAAAATTTCGGTAGATCGATGGGAGTTCCTAGATTTATCGGACCGTAGTATATGTCCTGGTCTATTACCAATCCACCTAACGTAACCAGCTCACTATAATCTGCGCTATAATTACCTTTCTCAGTCAATAACAAATACTGAGCCTTAATTACGGAATCGCAAGCGCTTTTAGCCACCGCGTCTAGGGCTGACCGACGATAGTTCATGTATTTTGGGATCGCTATGGCACCCAAAATACCAATAATAACGACGACAGTCAGGAGTTCCACCAGGGTAAACCCGGCTCGGCCTTTTCTCAATGGATAATTTAACATGTTTTTTCCTAACATTTCGAATACTAACCTAGTTATTACCCCCACGGCCATGGGGGTTCTTTACTTGCAATTATGGTACCAAACTATGCCAACACTAATATCTCGTATTTACTACATAAGTCATTTTCGCCCCAACCGCCCTTAGCGCACCAAAACTCACCAAACCTCCCTTACAATCTAAAATTTCCCCTTTTTCGCCCCCAGCCCCAGGATGTCCTTCCTAACCCCCTGACAATATTCGCCAAAGGACCAAAAGGCCCAAAGCCATTTCCCAAACTGGCCCGCCCCTAAGGCACTCGCCTAAACCGCCCGGCTTATCTCGAACGCCATGGCTCGAACGCCAGGGCTCGGCCGTCTTGTTTGGCCGCCCCGGCTCGTCCGCCCCGGCTTGACCAGCCCGTTTGGGCACCCGGTTACCTGGTGTCGGGTTTTTGGGCGCGTCAAAAAATCCGACACCGAAGGGCCCGGTTGGCATTTTTTGGGGGCTTGAAGTAAATCTGGAAATGCCCTTCGTTATGTTGTAAAATCGCTGGAAGCGATTTTTTCGCCCCCAGGCCGGGGAGCGGTTATTTCGTCCATTTATCGGTGGGCGTTTTTTCGCCCCTTACCGGTGAGCGCTCTTCTTTAGACGCGGGGCCGGTTTTGTCCAAGGACCCACCCCCTTATTTATATTGTGCGCGCTTTTTTCAAAAAAGCAATACCTTCATACCTAATTTTTTTAGTCTTTTTTAGACTAGCGGACCGTGGGCGGTTAACTCAGCGGCTAGAGTACTGGCCTTACAAGCCAGGAGTCGGAGGTTCGAATCCTCTACCGCCTACCACTTTTTTTTGATTCCAATCGTTTCATACTCCCTTCAATACCAAATTGCCGCGACTTATCTTAGTTTTTTCTAACTATCCTGCCCTTTTGACCACTGTTTAACTAAAAAATTCCCCCAAGTTTATCCCCGATAGCCTTTCCTTTAGCCTTTCCTTAGCCTAAACGTGGCCAAGGGGTTTGCCAAAAGTCCCAAGTTTTTAAGCAAGTTTCGGACCCAAAATTCCCCTTTTTAAGGCCGGGGCCCGGGCTTGTTTTGGGCCAAAACTTTGAGGCGTCCTTGACTTTCCCGGTGAGGCGGCCAGGGGACAAAGACTGGTTTTGACCAGATCGTTTGTGATATATTGGGGACGAGGCTGGGAAAAATTCTTATCAATAGTAATTTTACTTATATTAATCAATATTCAAGTTATTAGCTAACTTTATCGATGAAATTACGCCATAGCGTCTTTTTTCTTTGTGGACTAATAACCGGAACACCAAAATTCGCGATATGCCGACTTCCAGAGTATGGTATAATAAAATATCGCAAATTTAAGGATCTAGCTTCTTGTGATCCTGGGTTGATTAAAAACTCAATTTAGTTTCATTTTTAAAGTCGCGAATCAATTCGCCGTCTTAATAGCCTTGATAGCCTTAACCAAAATGAAAATAATTACTTATTTACCCATATGAAGCAAAAAATAGCCGCCATAATGGAGACCGCTTTTTTGGTCATCTTTTTATTATTGACAGTTGGTATCATGGTTACCACTTTCAAGGCGCACCAGTCCATAGACCAATACACTTCTTTATTGCAAACCGACATCGCCGCCAGGTTGAAGATGGCCGCCGCCCACGCCGCCAAGTTACTAAGCGAAGATGATTTCAAGGCCTTAAAGGGCCCCGAGGATATGGAGACGCCCCTGTGGGAAGCCAAAAGGACCCAGCTAATCGAATTCGGAAAGGAATACAACGTCCAGTTCGTTTACTACCTCCGCTACGTCGGCGATGAGCTCCAATACGTAATCGATAACGATCTCGACCCCGAAACCATGGTTACCCTTGGCCTTGTGACCGAACCCGATAGCTATGTCCACATGGCCTTTGATGGGCAAACGGTCTCGACCACCATGGGTCACTACGCCGGCATTTGGGACGGCTTGATGTCGGCCTATAGCCCCGTATACGATTCCGAGGGGCACGTCATCGCCGTGGCCGGGGTTGACATTACCGATTCGGCCATGATCGCGGCCGGCGAGCACACCAGATCCGTCAACCGCATGATGGTCATCGAAATGGCTTCAAGCTTATGCGCGGTCATGTTTTTGCTCTTTTTCTATCGCCGCCGGGCCAAAGGTTACATGACCGCCTATCAAGCCAAAACCCAGTTTTTGTCCATGATGAGCCATGAAATCAGAACGCCCATGAACGCCATCATCGGCATCTCGGACATACTCTCCAGCGACCCCAAGCTTGAGTCCGGGGCCAGGCAATACGTATCCGACATCCAGGCGGCCGCGGGGGCCCTACTTAGCATCATTAACGATATCTTGGATCTCTCAAAGTTAGAACTGGGGAAGATGAAGTTAACCCCGGTAAACTATAACTTCAATAAACTTATAGACAATCTCTTAACCATGGCCAAGTTTTTGGCGGCGGAAAAAAACGTCAACGTGACCGTGGATAATCTCATAAAGCGGCGACTCTACCTTTTTGGCGACGACGTCCGCTTAAGGCAAGTTCTTTTAAACCTAATCGGGAACGCCATCAAATTTACCCACAATGGAGACGTCACCCTTAAGATTCAGCAAAAGGATCAAAATCTGGTTTTCGACATAACCGACACCGGCATCGGCATCAAAAAAGACGATTTGCCCTATTTGTTTCAGGCCTTTAGGCAAGTCGATACCGACAAAAACCGCCACATAAAAGGGACGGGCCTGGGTTTGTCGGTCAGCAAATACTTGGTCGAGCTCATGAACGGGCACATCGAGGTGGAGAGCGAATACGGGAAGGGCAGCACCTTTAGGGTAATCGTCCCCTTGGTCGAAGGCCAAAAACCCGAGCCGGCCAAAAAGTTCCAGCCCAACCTAAATTTTGGCGACCAGGTCCAGGTTTTGGTGGTTGACGATAACGAGCTTAACCTCACCGTGGCCTCGGGCTTACTTCGCATCCATGGCATCAAAGCCGACCAGGCCTTAAGCGGCCAAAAGGCCCTGGAGATGGTCTCCGAAAAGGATTACCAGTTAATCTTCATGGACCAAATGATGCCCGAAATGGACGGCCTGGAAACCACGGCCAACATCAGGGCCATGGGCGGGCGCCTGACCCAGCTACCCATAATCGCCCTGACGGCCAACGCCATGGCCGGGGCCCGGGAAGAACTAATCGCCGGCGGCATGAACGACTTTTTGACCAAGCCCATTAAGCGCGAAGAACTTTCCGCCATCCTGGCCAAATGGGT
>JAITLH010000402.1 GCA_031277995.1 Deltaproteobacteria bacterium | reverse complement strand
TTTTAGAAAATTTAAACTTTTTTATAAATCGTTCTTTAATTAAGTATATGATTACTTAGTATTGAGAGCCTAAAATACCTTGTGGGAGGTAACCATAATGACAAAAGGAAAACCGAGGGTTTTTTGTTCAAAGGCCATGGTTTTGGCCTTGGCCGCGTTATTTGGCGCGTTCTGGGCCGTTGGGCAGGCTAAGGCCCAGAACGTCGATCGCGGCGAGACGCTTGTTTTCTCATTTCCAAAGAACGCGGGGACGCCCAACCCCCATGAATATGGCCCCTCGCAAATGTACTCCCAGGTTCTGGTTTATGAACCCTTGGTTACCATCGACCATGCCGGAAAAATCGTACCCTGCTTGGCCGAGAGTTGGGAGATCTCCGAAGATGGCAAGACCTATTTGTTTAAACTAAAGGAGGGGGTGGTTTTTTCCGACGGCGAGCCCTTTACCGCCGAGGTGGCCGTCTTGAACTTTAAGACGGTCATGGATAACGCCGCGGAACACAACTGGTTGGGCGTGGTTAACTTTATCGAGAGTTTTAGGGCCGTCTCGCCAAATGAGTTTGAACTCAAGTTAAAATCCCCTTATAGCCCAACCTTAATGGATTTGGCCACGCCCAGACCGTTTAGGTTCGTTTCTCCCAAGGTGTTCCCGGAGGACGGCGATACCTTTAAGTCCCAGCTTAAGGCGGACGGGGGTACGGGGCCTTGGAAAAAAGCCGAAACCGCCTTGGGCGAGTATGACCTTTTTGAAAGGAACGACTTGTATTGGGGCGAAAAAACCAAGACCAAATACCTTTTGGTCAAAGTCATTCCCGATCCCATCGGCCGGGCCATGGCTTTTGAGGCGGGGGAAATCGACATCATTTACGGTGACGGCCAAATAAATTTCGACGTTTTCGATCGCTTTTCCAAGACCCCCGGGGTGGAGGCCAAAGTCTCGCCCCCCATGGTGACCATGGCCTTGGCCCTAAATACCGCGAAAGAGCCGACCAAGGAACTGGCCGTGAGACAAGCCTTGGAACACGTGGTCGACAAAAAGGAAGTCTCCAAAGGGGTTAGTTTATCGGCTTTCCCTCCGGCCGATTATCTTTTGTCCCCGGACATCCCCTATTGCAAAATAGACAGTAAACCCTTTGAATTCGACCCCCAAAAGGCGGCCAAGATCTTGGACGAGGCCGGCTGGGTTTTGGCGCCCGGCGAGACGGTACGGAAAAAAGACGGCAAAGAATTGGTCATCGATTTTTGTTTCGTCGGAAATAACGCCAACCAAAAGTCCATAGCCGAGATTATCCAGGCCCAGGCGGCCAAAATCGGAATGAAGCTTAACCTCATTGGCGAAGAAGAAGATTCTTTCTACAAAAGGCAAAACAGCGGCGAGTTTAACATGATCGTCAGCGCCACCTGGGGGCCGCCCTATGACCCCCACACTTACATGGCCTCCATGCTCATTCCCAGCCACGCCGATTACGCCGCCCAGTCAGGCTTAGCCGAAAAACCCAAGATAGACGAGCTCATTAATTTGGCCCTGACGGCCACGGAAGAAAAAGATCGCTCCGCCCATTACAAAGAAATCATAACCATATTGCATGATCGGGCCGTCTATCTGCCCCTCTACTATCAATCGCTTTTGATGGTCTACAGGTCCGATCGCCTATCCGGGGCTTCCTTTGGCCCCACCCGTTACGAGTTCCCCTTTGGCGGCATGTCGGTTAAGTAGGCAAAAGCCCTTCCACTCGGCCAAACCCTTGGGGCTTGATCGCGTGGAAGGTAAGCCAAGGCCCTAAGTATGTTTTACTTTCGTAAGTTAAAAATTATCTATTTTTAAAAATATAAATTTTTTTAACATATGGTTCTTTCATAAAGTGATTTTGCTTAATAATAGAAAGTCAAAATCGCTTGGGTTAGAAAATAATGTTAAAAAGATAATCGTTTAAGGGTTTGGTGGCTTTTAATATCATGAATAAAGTTTTGATCCAACGTAAAGATTTAGTTTTGTCTTTCGTTTTGGCCATGGTTTTGGCCTGGCTTTTTGGGGCGTTTTGGACCGTCCCGGCGGCCAAGGCCCAGGACTTTGAGCGGGAAGAGACGATTGTTTACTCATTTCCCGATAACGCCGGGCCGCTAAACCCCCATGAATATAGCCCCTCGATGATGTACGGTCAGCAGTTACTATTCGAACCCTTGGTCGATATCGACAATTCCGGAAAGGTAATTGCGTGCTTGGCCGAGCGCTGGGAGATCTCCCAGGACGGCAAGACCTATACGTTTAAACTAAGGGAAGGGGTGGTTTTTTCCGACGGCGCTCCCTTTAACGCCCAAGCGGTCGCCATGACCTTTGACGCGGTCATGAAAAACGCCGCCGAACACAACTGGCTGGGCGTGACCAATTTTATCGAAAGTTTTAAGGCCGTCTCGCCAACCGAGTTTGAGCTTAAGCTCAAATCCCCTTATGGCCCGGCTTTATTGGATCTGGCCACCCCCAGGCCCTTTAGGATGTTGTCGCCAAACCAATTTCCCGCTGACGGCGATACCTTTAAATCCGGGATTAAAGCGCCCATCGGTACCGGGCCCTGGAAAAGAACCCAAGTGGCTTTGGGCGAGTACGATCTTTTTGAAAGAAACGACTTATATTGGGGCGAAAAGGCCAAGGCCAAATATCTTTTGGTCAAAGTCATTCCCGATCCCATGGGACGGGCCATGGCTTTTGAGGCCGGCGAAATCGACCTCATTTATGGGGAAGGCCAGATAAATTTCGACGTCTTTGACCGCTTTGCCAAGATCCCTGGGGTGGTAACCCAAGTCTCCCCGCCCATGGGCACCATGGCCTTGGCCATGAATACCGCGAAAGTTCCAACTAACGATCTGGCCGTGAGACAAGCCTTGGAGCACGCGGTCGACAAAAATGAAGTCTCCAAAGGGGTTAGTTTATCCGCTTACCCCACGGCCGATTTTCTTTTTTCCCCGGACATCCCC
>JAITLH010000388.1 GCA_031277995.1 Deltaproteobacteria bacterium | reverse complement strand
ACAAAAGTTCCCCGGCCCTCTTTTCCAGGGCCGCCGGGTCAAAACCCTCGCTTAAGGCCGATCTAGGGGCCAGGCCATTGGGAAAGACCGTGCTGGGCCGCCCGGCCGGGTCGCTTGGCGACAAGGTCACCCGGGCCAAATTGGTTAAGGCCTCCCTGGTACCGATCATCTTATTATAGGGCCTGGTCATGTTAAAGGCCAAAAATCTCGTCTCAAAGGATGGGGCGAAAATGGTCTTGGCCGGCCCGGCGTAGTCGGCCGGGGCGATCGCGTCATAGGCCACGTGGGCCTCCCCCTTGGCGACCCGCTCAAATCTCCCAAGCTTATTTGGATCGTAGATAAATTCCACCCGATCGAGTCTGGGGATCGAAGCCAAGTCAACCCTAAGCTTAAGGGAAATTAGGCCCGGCTTAAATTCGTCAACCACGAACCGGCCCGAACCCAGGGTTTGCCGATCCAAAAATCCCGCCCCTTGCTTTTCCAGCCCCGGGCTAATCAAAGAAGCCATGGGGGTGGTAAGGGAGGCCAAAAAAGGCGGCCAGGGTTGGCTTAAAATAAGCCTAAAGGTATATGGGCCGATAATTTCGATATACTTCAAATACGGGAAATAGGTCTGCCCGCATTTACCCGACATCAGCCTATCGAAGGTATAAAGGGCCGCCCGGCTATCGACGGGACTGCCGTCGGTAAAGGTCCGCCCCTCCCTTAGGGTGATGGTATAGGTTAGCCCGTCATCGGAGACCCGGTAAGTTACGGCCGAGGAATTGACGTTATCCAGTTCCGTGGTCCCGGGCTTAAGGTCAAAAATCCGCCGGTAGTTGGTCATGACGATGGGCCAGGCGGCCGGGTCGGGCGGAAAGGCCTGCGGGTCAAGGCTTTTGGGCTCGGTTGGATAAACCAGCCTTAGGGTGTCGGCCCATAAGGGCGAGGCGAACCCCAGAAAGGCCCCGGCCATTTGGGCCAGAAAACCCAGGGCCATAAAAAACAGGGCCAGGGCCCGCGGGCGCGCCCTGGGGCGCGGCCTCGGGCCGCCAAAAACCCCAATATGTCGTCTCTTTTCCCTAGACATCACCCTACATATAGGCCAGGGAGGGCCCCAAGGCGCCCAGACCCCAAATGAAGATCCCGTAGATAAAAAAGCCAAACAGGAATACGAAAGCGGCCAAGACGCACAAAACTTCCTGGCCCTCGAGCCTTTGATACATGTCTTTCAAAGCCTTGTACCATTGAGGGCGCCAGGGGCTGATCAAGACAAAAACAAAGGTGGCCATGGGCGAAAGACCCAGATATATAAATCTCTCCTTGAGTAAAAAATGACTTTTAAACAAGCCCGTAACGTAAATGAAGGTAAAAAAAGCGGCCACGAAGAGGATGTAACCCCCGTGCCATCGCAAAAAGCGGTTTAGTTTCTCTTTAACTTCTGGGTCGGTATCGAAAAGTCTCAAAGTAAATCCTTCGTTTAAAATATCCACAATATATTGACCTTTTATCTTGGCCGAAGCGTGAATATCGTGCTATAATGGGCAAAAATAGCCCGGGAACTTTTAAAAGGCCAGCGGCCGGGGAAAACGCCGTTTTCCCCAAGCGCCGCTTTAGCCGCCCGGGCTTTTTACCGATTTTACCGCGAAGTAGCCAAAAAAGTAAACTTTAAGCCCGAAAAACCCCCGCCCAGGCCACGGGCCAATGCCCGCGGCCTGGGCGGGGGGCCAATACCTCGGGTAGTGGCGGAAAGTTTCTTGGCCTTTGTTTTGCAATAAGTGACTAGGGAAAGATCAGGCGGTCAATTTTCGCCCTCAATCCATCACGAGTTTTTACCCTAGAGGCCGACATGAGCGAACAACCAAAGGACCTAGAGAGCTTGGGACCCCAAAGCGAGTCTGAGACGATTAAAGAGCCCGGGACCTCCCCGGATCTGGAGAGCCTCAACTTGGGCGAGCCGGAAATTCCCTCCATGGCCGCCACCTCAAAGCTTAATACCTTTGGCGCCCGGAAAGCGGCCAAAAACAACCAAGATCCCGGGGAAGACCAGCCGGAGGACCAAGATTTAGGCGATCAGGATGCCGGAGGCCAGGATTCCGGTGGCCAGAATTCCGGTTCCCAGGGGCAAGATCTGCCCAGTCTGGGCGCCGCCGGGGCCACCGGGGCCGGCGTGGCCTCGATGGACTTGGAAGCCCCGGGGGGCGGGCCGCCCAAAAGCGGGAACGCCTTTACCAGGGGGATCACGGCCACCTTTTCCTCGATCGTGAAAGTCTGGAAGAGGATTCCGCCCATCGAAGACATCTTCGACATGATCTTGACTTCCTTTGGCTTTCAGAGAAAACCGGCCAGCATGCTAAAAAGGGCCCAGGGCTTGGCGGCCAAGGGCCGCTACGCCGACGCGATTAAGTGGTTTAGGGACATTTTGTATCTAAGGCCCCTGACGGTCGCGGCCTACGACGGCTTGGGCCGGGTTTATTTTCGCATGGGCTTAACCGAGGAAGCCAACCGCGAGTTTACCATCGCCGATTCCCTGGAGCGTTTGGTCAATAACCGCGACGATCTCGACGCCGCCTGCTCGTTGGCCAAGGCGCTTTTGGAGCGAAAGCAAGCCAAGATGGCCATCTCCTTACTGGAACCGGTTTTGATCGCCCACTTTTACACGCCCAACAATAGCGATCTGTTTAAGCGCATGGGCCTTTTGTACGCGGACTTGCGTTCGACCAAAAAACTTTACCAAGTCTACGAAGCCGGTTTGGCCCAGCATCCCGACGACCACGAATTTTACATACTCAAGGGCAACCTGGACATTAAGTTTGGCCGCTCGGCCGAGGGCGAAAAACTCATCCGCTGGGGCCGCTTAATGGGCCGCCTT
>JAITLH010000271.1 GCA_031277995.1 Deltaproteobacteria bacterium | reverse complement strand
CGAGTTCATCAGGCCCCAAAAACTCGTTTTAATCCCGCTCCCGGAGATCTTTTCGGTAAGGGGCGTGGCCGGGACGACCATTTTGGGCGGAAACCAACTGGGCATGGTCCTAGATCCCTTTGACCTCATCGCCATGAGTAGCGGCCACTCCAAAGACGACGTTAGCTACCAGTCCAGGGCCTCGGTCATGAGCGTCGAGGAGGTTGGCCTTGAAGCTAGCGCCCCGGCAACCGACGCCCAGGCTGGCCAAGCCGCCCCGGCCGCCGACGGCCAAGCCCCGGTCCAAAGGCCGGCCGAGGCCATGGACGAATCGATGGCCGAAGAGTTTTTCGTCGAGATCTCCAATATCCTAAACGAGGCCAGCGAAGAGATCTTCCAGCTGGAAAAGGATCCCGAAAACATCAAGCGGGTCAACACGATCTTTAGGTACTTCCACTCGATCAAGGGCAATTTCATCATGACCGGGTTTACCAACGTCGGGACCTTCGTCCACGAGTTGGAAACGGTCTTAGATCAAATGCGGGAAAAGGAACTCAAGGTTGACAAGGAAGTAATCGACCTGCTTTTGGACGCGATAAAAAACATGGAACAGGGCATGGCCGAAATCCGCGCCGGGCGCGGTTACGAGGTCCACGACCCGGAACTTTTGGCCGAATTGGCCCGCTACAAGAGAACCGAGAGCAAGGAAAAACCCTCCCAGGAGGACGTTGACGACGGCCAGTTCCACCTTTCCCCCTTAGGGACCATTCTCTACTTTTCCAAGCTCATCACCCAGAAGGTCAAGGTCTATCAGTCCATGTTTCATATCGGGCCTTCTTTCCAAGAAACCTCCCTGGTCGGTTACCTAATCATCAAGCGCATCTCCCTAATCGGGGATCTGATCGATACCGTACCCAGCTTGGATAAAATCGAGCGCGGCTTGGGCACCGACAAGATAAAAGTCATGTTCGCCACCAACCATTCGCTCGAAGACGTCAACGCTTTTTGTGAAAAGCAGCTGAAAAAATTCTACCACGTCGTGGACTACGAAAACCTGGCCATTGACTAAACGGCCAAGTTTGGCTTGCTTGGTTTTCCCAATCGGCCCGCCGATGGCGAAAACCAAGCTCCCGGCGCGAATTTGTCGTTCGCTTATTTGAGTTAAACCTTAAAAACAAAGCTAACAACCCAACCTAAGCGACAAAAGTTTTAATTGACCCAAAATTATTTTACAAAATCATCAAAATTTTAAGGCCATCTAAACCTGGGTTTGTTTAAATAACCAAGCGTTCCTTATTAACATAATTTTGGGTGGTTAGATATTGTCCTAAGGCCGTAATTTTACTAAAATTTTCTTACGCCGGTCGTTTTTTCCCAAACCCAAATGAGCCATAAACCCCAAATGACCCAGGCCGGGGCGATAAAAAACGCTCATGATAAAACTTTAACGCCCCTGCAAATGAAAGTCTCGACAACTTTCATGGAAAAAATTAAAAGAAAAACATCGTCGGCCAAAAATTGCCGGTCATCGTAAAGAGGGCCGCGAAAAAGACGCTTACGCTAAAGGCGCTTACGCTAAAGACGGCCAAGATAAAAATTGTCACGAACCCCAATGTTAAAACCAGACGCGCGATAAGGGAAACGGAAAACGAAAACCAGGCCCCGTTTGACAACGCGCTTATTTACTTTAATACCATGGGAATTTTTGAGTAACGGGTTTCGTTAAAAAGTAAACGGTCAGCTAAAAATCGCCTTTGACGTTTTTTCATTAACCATAGGCCAAAGATGTCCGAACCCTTAAAACAATTACCCGTCGGTGTTGCCAACTTCTGCGATATCCGCGGGAACATAAACTATGTTTACGCCGATAAAACCGAGTTTTTATACAATCTCTTCCAAAGCGACGCCCCTTATTTTTTGTCCCGGCCGCGCCGATTCGGTAAGACCCTTTTGGTCGATACGCTGGAGGAAATTCTGGGAGGCCATCGGGAGCTTTTTAAGGGACTTTGGATTGACGGCTCAGATTATGATTGGACGCCAAATCCCGTTATTCGTCTGAACCTTAACGGCGTTGATTCCAGAAGCGTCGAGTCTTTAGAAAGCGGTTTAATCGCTGACCTTCATTCAATTGCCCTCTTTGAAGGATTGTCAATAAAAGGAGCTAACCCGTCCGAGGTATTTAAGTCTCTTTTCGATGAGCTTTACATCAAGCATGGTCGAAAGGTGGCGGTTTTGATTGACGAGTATGACGCCCCGATTACGCGCCAAATCGAAAACCCCGAGTTGGCCGATAAAATTCTAAAAACCCTAGAAACTTTTTTTGGCGTTCTAAAAGCCAAGGACCGGGAGCGGGGTTTTACTTTCATTACCGGGATAGCCAGATTTTCCCAGGCCTCCCTTTTTCCTTCCTTAAATAACCTCGTCGATTTGACCTTTGACGGGCGATGCGCGGCCATTTGCGGTTTTACGATCCAAGAATTCGATAACTTGTTCCCTAAACATATGGAACGATTGCTGTCGAGATTTATATCCAATAAAGCCATGCCCCCAGGGTCTACGGTATCGGACTTAAGGCGCTTGGTTTTAGACTGGTTTGACGGCTATGGCTGGGGCGGCCAAACTCGGGTCTTAAACCCCTGGGCCATTCTTAACACTTTTGATGATAATATTGTCGATGATTACTGGACACAATCAGGCGGGTTTACTAGTTTTCTGGCAAAACGGGTTAAAGAGCGCCTTGGCGGCCCTAAATCCATAGAGGCGGAAATATCGCTCTCCAAGGCCTCCGACGTCATGGAACTTGGCGAGAATTTAAACCCCGTGGCCGCGTTGTTCCAAACTGGCTACCTTACCGTGGAGCGGGTAAAAAAAGGGTCTGAAAACGCTGAGTATTTACTTAAATTCCCTAACCTGGAAGTTAAGTCCCACCTGGTCCCGATTTTATTCGACCTAGGCCTGGTCGATAACCCATTTGCCGCCAAAAAACAGGCCCTGGCCATGGCCAGGGCGATAACCGAACGGGACGCGGAGGGCTTTAAAGATTCTTTTGATGATTTCCTTAAGGTTTCGTTTCCCGGTTTACGCGTTTCCAATAAGGCCCATTGTCAAGCCATCATTGAGGTGGCCATGTTTTTGGCTGACCAAAAAATCAAAACCCGGGTCGCCTTGGGCGAGGGCGGCCTTGGGGCCAGTTTCGAAACGCCCGACGGGAGCGCTTTTAACCTTAAGCTTACCCATGGCCCGTTTGGGGAATTGGAAGTTTCCAAAGGCCGCCGGGATCTTGATACGGCCCCTTCGCGCGAATTAAACTAAGGCGCCTGGGGTAACCGGGGGCGGTATCCGGGCCACTAAGGCGCCTGGGGTAACCGGGGGCGGTATCCATAAGGTATCCACAAGATATCCACAAGATATCCATAAGATACCCATAGGGTCTGTTTTTTTAGCTTTACGCCTAAGTTTTTTTAATAAAGTTTAGACGCAGTTACTTTAAAATAAGTAATTCGTTTTTTTTAGTAATACATTACTGGGGGGTTCTAAGTTGGTCGCGAATTTAAACGTAAAAATACTCTTGATGATA
>JAITLH010000185.1 GCA_031277995.1 Deltaproteobacteria bacterium | reverse complement strand
GATTCGACGTCTTGGAGCAGGCGGGCCGGGAGGTCGCTTTTGGTGAGGACCGGGCCGTCGGCTAGGATGACCATGCGCTCCATAAGGTTTTCGAGTTCCCGGACGTTACCGGGCCAGCGGTAAGCCATGAGGATTTGTTTGACTTCGTCGGTAAGGCTGGTGACCTTGGAGCCGCGGGTCTCCCGGAGGCGGCCCAAAAAGTAATCGATTAGAAGAGGCACGTCGCCGGCGCGGTCTCTGAGGGGCGGGATGGTTAGGGGGATGACGTTTAGCCGATAGTAAAGGTCTTCGCGGAAGCGGCCGTCCCGGACGGCCCGGGTCAGATCGACGTGGGTGGCGGTAATGATACGGATATCCACCGAGATGGTCTTGTCGCCCCCGACGCGCTCAAACTCGTGTTCTTGGATTACCCGCAGGAGCTTTACTTGAAGCTTGGGACTCATGTCGCCGATTTCGTCCAAAAAAATCGTCCCGCCGTCGGCCATTTCAAAGCGACCGACGCGGTCGCGGATGGCGTTGGTGAAGGCGCCTTTTTCGTGGCCAAAAAGCTCCGTTTCCAGGAGTTCCTCGGGGATGGCCCCGCAGTTTACCGGGATCATGGGGCGATGTTTTCTGGGCGAGGCCTGGTGGATGGCCCGGGCGATTAGTTCCTTGCCGGTGCCGCTCTCGCCGTGGACCATGACCGTGGAATCGGTGGCGGCGACTTTTTCGACGATGCGAAAAATCTCCATCAGGCCCGGGTCCTGGCCAATGATGGAGAAAAAGAAGTTGTTTCCCCCGTCCCGGGGTAAGGGCGGAGCGGGAGTGGCCGCCGGGGCGTTTTGGGAGATCGGAGGTCTATTGCCAACGGCCGTTTTAACGGGCCTAATAGCCCCCCTGACGGCCTTGGAGGGGTCAGCGGGTAGGGTAGGGGGGTTTTTGGTTTGGGGGGCCGCGGAGAGGCTCTGGGCGAGACTTCCCAAAACCTTGTTTAAGGATCTGGTGAGCTCAATGGGATCAAGGGGCAGGTTTAGATAGTCGGCCAGTCCCGAGCGGAAAAACGAGGTCACCGACTTTAGGTCAAAATTTGAGCCCAGCCCCAGGACCTGGACTTTTTGGGACAGGTCGCTTAGGGCTTGGTTAATCTTTTTGTCTGATTTGGTATTGAATTCGGCCAGATCGAGGATTAAGGCCTTGGCGGTCGGGCCATAGCTCGGGTCTGAGCCCGGGCCCGGGCCCGGGCCGGCGTCAGCTGACGAGGCGAGGGCGTCTAGGTTTTTTAGGGCCGCTTCCAAACTTTCCAGTCGGAGGGTCTGGGCGCCCCGGTCGCGACAGGCCCCGAGGATGGTCTGGGCCACCTTGTCGTTTTTGACCACCAAAATAACCAAAGTCATGAATATTAGCCAAAGAACCGTTGGGGGATAGTCTGGAGCCAAGGATTTCGAGCGCCCAAGTTGGCCGGGAACGAAAGAAATTTGGCTGGAAAATACCTCAAATATGTTAACACAACGGAGGGAAAAAGACAATAATTTTCTATATATTTAAAAAATAACCAATTATGGGAAAACTAAGCCTCCGTCTTTGTTAAATTAGCCACGCGAATAAATAGGACTATTAATTAACTATTCAATCCTATAATGAACATTAAATTTGAGACAATTTTATCTCAAGAAAATAGTTGAAAACTAGCTCGAATTGTTTTTATGGGTGCTAAAATTTCCCATTTTAGTATTGTTAGTTATGAACGTTTATGGTAAATTTGGTAATATAAATTTGATAACGGTAAATTATCCAGATAATTATGGGAGCTAGTCCCTATACATCCTGGAAGATACTAAAAATTACTGACTTTCTTCTGAAGGTATCTATAGGAAAAATAGCCTTTATGATCTTGTTTTAAGAAGCTATTTTTGACATAATAACCACGTCGTTAAGTTGATTTGATATTTTTTTTCTGATTTTCCCGCTTGGAAAGAGTTTTTTTAAGTGAAGCGATATTGACTTTAAACCCTGTGTTATCCGTGACTGCCGAAAGGCCCCCTTCTGGGGCTCCCTTTAGGGGGCGCCTATTGAAGGCCGCCTGTCAGAAAGCCTCTGCCGCTAAGCGGCGGAGGGGCTTGGTGCCCGAAAATGGGGTAACCAGGTTAGATTTGGTCTTGGCGAAGGAAGAATCACTTTGAATCCTATATTGGCCGTGGTGGCCGCCATTGGTAGATTTGGCCTTAACGCGGTCTTCCATTTGGGTCGCTATGGAATATTAACCTGCAAAGCCATATTGGGGCTCTTTACCCCTCCCCTAAGGTTGCGTAATTACTTTAAACAAATGGAATCGGTGGGGGTGGATTCCCTCTTCGTGGTTATTTTAACGGGGCTATTTACCGGAGGCGTCTTTACTTTACAGATTATTTACGGCTTTTCAAGGTTTTCGGCCGAGAGCATGGTAGGCCCCACCGTGGCCACGGCCATGACCAGGGAGTTGGGTCCGGTCTTAACGGCGCTCATGGTGACCGGTAGGGTCGGGAGCGCCATGGCCGCGGAACTCTCTTCCATGAAGGTCTCCGAGCAAATGGACGCCTTGACCGTGATGGCCGCGGATCCCATTAAGTATTTAATTACCCCCAGACTCGTGGCCGGGGTCATCATGCTGCCGTTACTTACGGCCATAGCCGACGCCGTCGGGGTCATCGGTGGATTTTTCGTGGCCGTGGGCCGGGGGCTTGACCCGGGTCAGTTTACCGGCCGCATTACCGACATCGTGGTCATGGGTGACGTTTTTAACGGGCTAATAAAAGCCGCTTTTTTTGGTTTCATCATAAGTTCCGTCGGTTGCTATATGGGCTTTTATACCCAGGGCGGGGCCTCGGGCGTGGGCCGCTCGACTACCCAGGCCGTGGTCGTAAGCTACGTAAGCATACTGGTTAGCGACTTTATGATGACGGCCATCATGTTTTAGGGCCGGGGGAAAAGGTCCATGGGCGCCCCCACCATCGAGATACGGGACGTGACCAAGTCCTTTGGGCATTTTGAGGTCCTAAAGGGCGTTAGTTTGGATATCCTGGCCGGGAAGATAAATTTCATCATCGGCCGAAGCGGGGAAGGGAAAAGCGTTTTGCTAAAAATCCTAACCGGCCTGTATCGCCCCGATTCCGGGAGCGTGAAGTTTGGATCCGTCAATATCGCCAAGGCCAAAACCAGCGAAATAAACAAACTAAGGCGCCGGATGGGACTGCTTTTTCAGGAAGGGGCGCTTTTTGATTCCATGAGCGTGGGCGAAAACGTCATCTTTCCCCTCTGGTTCCATAACCTGGCCACTCCCCAGGAGGCCAAAAAAAAGGCCCTGGCCATTTTGGGCGAACTGGGCATGGGGCGCTACTTTAACCTGGCCGTGTCCCTCCTTTCGACCGGCGAAAAAAAACGCGTGGCCCTGGCTAGGGCCCTTATCGTGGACCCGGAGGTGGTCTTTTTTGACGAACCGACCACGGGCCTAGACCCCTTACTGGGCTCCCAGGTGGACGAATTGATCGTACACGCCCAAAAAATTTCCCAGGCGACCGTGGTCGTGGTCAGTCACGACATGGCCGCTACCCTAAGCTTGGCCGATAGGGTGACCTTACTTCGTTTGGGCCAAGTGGTTTTGAGCGGCAGCCCGGACGAGTTTAGAAAAAGCAAAGACCAAGAAGTGGTAAACTTCCTTTCCGGGGGAGATTCGGCCTAAGCCCAGTTTAAGGCAATCTTGAGAAGACAATCTTGAGAAGACAATCTAAAGAAGGCAATTTTTAGTTGGGCTTGGGTGAGTTTTTTTGAGTAAGTAGATGATACAAAATGTACAGTTTTAAAACGGAACTAAAAGTCGGACTTTTTATCCTCCTAGCCATCGGGGCCCTGGTCTGGATGACCTTTAGGCTGGGCGGTTTCCAGAGATCCGCCCAGGATTACTACCGCGTCGAAGCCATCTTTCCCGAGGCGGCCGGCCTTAAGGTGGGGGTGACCGTCCAGGTGGCCGGCATCTCCGTTGGCCGAGTCGATTCCATAGAGCTTTTTGAGGACCAGGCCAAGGTGGCCATGTTGGTTCGAAACGAGGTGCCCCTGCCCGTTGACACGGTCGCCCAGATAAAAACCCAGGGCATGTTGGGCGACAAATACGTGGAACTGGCCCCGGGCAAAGACACCAGAAACTACCTATCTTCTGGCGAACAGATCGAAAGAACCATCGAATCCCCGGACATGTCGGAGCTTTTTCAAAAATTAAGCGGCGTGGCCGATGATTTGAAGGTCTTAACCAGCGCCCTGGCCGCCGACGACGGGGGTCAGGACCTTAAGGACATCGTCTTAAATTTAAAAGAGCTAAGCCAAAACGTCAATGACATCGTGAAAACCTCGGGGCCGGGCGTGGAGGATACCTTAGCCACCCTAAACCGCTCAGTCCAAAACCTGGAATCGATCACCGATAAACTCTCCTCCGGCCAAGGCACCTTAGGAAGGCTTATAAACGACGATTCGGTCCTAAGGGAGTTTCACGCCACCTTGGCCAGTTTAAGGGAAATCGCCGATAAGGTGGCCAGCGGGGAAGGGACGTTGGGCCGTCTGGTTAACGACGAAGAGACCATCGACAAGATCGACGATGTCTTGGCCAGCGTCAACGAGTACATGTCCAAGGAATCAAATACCCACATATCGATGGATTTTAGGGCCGACTACATGACCGCGTATAGGTACGCCAAGGGCACGGCCAATATCAGAATCCACACCAGCCCCGATCGCTACTACGTTTTGGGCGTGACCGGGGACTATTTTGGCCGCTATTCCCGGACCGATTACAAATCCGGCAATAACACCTGGCAAAGGGAAAATTACGAACGCGACCGGCTTAAAATCAACGCCCAGATCGCCCAGCGCTTCTACGACGTGGTCGTGAGGGCCGGCGTTTTTGAAAGCGGGGTCGGCTTTGGCCTCGATTGGGAAGCGGTCGAACACCTCATGCTGACCTTTGAAGCCTTTAGCGGCGACTTTGACCACAACCCGCACCTAAGGGCCCAGGCCATGTACAATTTCTGGAAATTCATGTACCTGGGTGGCGGTTACGACGATTTCATAAGCGATCAGGGCCGCCGCTCGCCCTACGTCAGCTTTGGTTTCTTTTTTACCGACGACGAGCTCAAATACCTCCTAGGCACCGCCACTTCCCTGGTAGACTAATAGTAAACCAGGTAGGAAGCCGCTTAGTCCTTGGCCGCGGCCAAGGGCCCGGCGTCCTGGCCCCCCATAAGACGGACTTTGGCCAATATTAGTGAAAGTCAGGAAAATCAAGCCAGACGGTGGAAATGAAATTGATTTTAGGTTAAGATTGTTTTAGGCCAGCGCGGCCAATTAGGCCGCGATAATAACCAGATTTGTAATAAAATCTGCCACTTAACCCATTTTTTTGGAACGCTTTAAGCCCAATCCCCAGGCCTATTTTGCTGGCCCAAACGATGACCGGCGACCAGCTCATCCTTTCCAAGCCAAGGCCCCAAAACGCCATGGATTTTTTCCCATGGCGCCTTAAAGCCTTGCCCAGCTGGACCCCAGCTTGGCCCCAAAATGGGCCCCAAAATGGGCCCCAAAATGGGCCCCAAGATGGGCTTAGTGTTATCTTGGCGTTATCTTAGTTTGATTTTATTCGGATCTTGGTTTGACATTGGCCTGACTTTTGCGTAATCTTAGCGTGGTCTTAGTACGCCCTTAGCATAAAACCTTTTCCTATAAACGGGAAAATCGATTACCACAATGACCGATCCCGCGCCAGAGTATAAATCTAATTTGGAACCCTCCGAAAGCAAACACCCCAAGGTCATGGTCGTAGACGACGAGCTTTTAAACCTAAAGCTTATCGCCGCCATGCTTAAGCCGCAGGGCTACGAGGTTATTTTGGCCAAAGACGGCCAGGAGTGTTTGGCCAAGGCTCTGGCCGATCCCCCCGATCTCATTCTCCTGGACCTCATGATGCCCGGAATGAACGGCTTTGAGGTCTGCGCCCATCTAAAAAAAGAAGAATCTTTGGCCCAGGTGCCCGTGGTCATGGTCACGGCCCTACAAGACGTAAACGATCGGGTTAAGGCCTTAGACGAAGGCGCCGACGATTTTTTGACCAAGCCCGTCGATCGCATGGAACTTAGGGCCCGGGTCCGCTCGCTACTAAAGGTCAAGGCCTACAATGACCACATGGTCAACTATCGGCAGGAACTCGAAAGCGAGGTCAAAAGAAGGACCCTGGAGCTGGCCAAGGCCCACGAAAAACTAAGGGGCGCTTCCCTGGAGACGATCTTTAGGCTCTCTCGGGCGGCGGAATTTAAGGACGAGGATACCGGGGCCCACATTATCAGCATGAGCCGCATTTCGGCCCGTTTGGCTTCCAAGATGGGCCTAAGCGATCAGACCGTTGAGAGTATCCTCTACGCCTCGCCCATGCACGACATAGGAAAGATCGGCATTCCCGATCGCATCTTACTCAAAAACGGTCCCCTTAACGAAGAAGAGTGGAGCGTTATGCGTCTCCACACCATCTACGGCGGGCAGATTTTGGAAAACTCCGACATTGGCTTTTTGCGCTTGGGCGAAGTCATCGCCACGACCCACCACGAAAAGGTTGACGGTTCCGGCTACCCCAGGGGCCTTAAGGGCAAACAGATCCCCTTGGCCGGCCGAATCGTGGCCGTGGCCGATGTTTTTGACGCCCTCATGAGTCGAAGGCCTTACAAACCGGCCTTTACCATCGATCAGGCCGTCAACATCATTAAGGAAGGCCGGGGGCGTCACTTCGATTGCGACGTGGTCGACGTGTTCCTAGAAGATCTGCCCGAACTCCAGCGCATCTGGAACGCCAGTCAAGAAGAACACCAAATGGAGATGGCCGAGAACATGAAGGGAAATCTCTAGGCCACGCGTTTTTACATGGTTTATACGGGCGGCCTAACAGCCGCCTATTTTTTCGCCCGCGCCAAAAAACCAGCCGGCCATTATAAAAACCGGCGAAACCCAAAAAAAAGTTCCAAGGCCACAGGTAATCGCCATGCCATTTCTACGTTTGTATTTTTTGCGTCACGGACAGACCGTTGAATATGAAAAATTTCTGTTTAACGGCTGGAGGGACGTGGACCTAACCGACCAAGGCCGCGAGCAAATTGACCAAGCCGTTTTGGCCTTAAAGGGCCAACCCCTTGACGCCGTCTACTCAAGCGATCTCAAAAGGGCCCTTTACGGGGGCCAGGCCTTGGCCAAACAGCTGGGCCAGGAGTTAAGGGTGGAAAAAAACTTTCGGGAGGTTAACTTCGGGCTTTGCGAAGGCCTAAACTTCCCGGCCATCAAAGAAAAATTCCCCAACCTGGCCTCCGACATCCTTAGGCCCGACGGGGGTGAGTTTTCTTTCCCCGGGGGCGAGTCCGCCCCGGCCTTTAGGAGCCGCATACAAAGCGCCCTCCAGGCCCTTAGGGAAAAGCATCCCGGCGGCGCCGTGGCCTTGGTCTGCCACGCCGGGGTCTGCCGGGCCATTTTGGCCGAGGCCCTGGGCCTAACCAACACCCAGATGTGGACCATCCACCAGGATTTCGCCTGCCTAAACGTCGTGGATTTCTACCAATCCGGCGGCCACAGGATTAGGCTCATAAATGGTTACCTGGGCCCCAACGGCTACAACCAACCCGGCCCCGGCTACGATCGCCTGACCTACAATCCAGAAGAATAGATAGTCTATTCGCCTGGGCCGTAGGTCCTATCCCCAGGCCATCAATAACCCCTTTCCAAGCCGCCGGCCAAAGGCCGGCGGCGGTTTCCCTTTACCTTTTGAGGTTAGTTAATGAGCGTCGATGGAGAAGTTGGTAAGGACGTCCATTTGCCGGATCATCCCAATTCGGTTGGTTGGACCAAACCCCTAAAAGCCGTATTATTTAAAGACGAACCGCTACGGCTCGAAGCCGGGGGCTCCCTGGGCCCGGTCGAGATGGAATACGAGATCTACGGTGAAAACCGCGGCGACAACGTCATCCTAATCTGCCACGCCTTGACCGGGGACGCCCACGTGGCCGGCTGGGATATGGAGCCCGAAGGCCCCATGAGGGCTTACCGCAAGACCAAGCCCGGCTGGTGGGATCAGATGGTCGGCCCCGGGAAAGCCATAGACACCAATCGTTTCATGGTCGTCTGCGCCAACCTTTTGGGCAGCTGCTACGGGACCTCCGGACCGTCGTCGATTAACCCGGACACGGGAAAGCCC
>JAITLH010000047.1 GCA_031277995.1 Deltaproteobacteria bacterium | reverse complement strand
CCCGAAGCTCCCGTTAGGACTTAACTTGAAGGCCTGGCCCATGGGTCGTCACCGCGTCGGCCTAGGCTAGTGGCCAGTCCGTCAAAAATGGGCCGTCAAGGGGTCCGGCAAAAATAGGGCATCACTGGGGGCCGTCAGGGGGGCGTCACTGGGGCCGGCAAAAATGGCCCGTCAATGGGGGGTCAGGGGGGTCAAGGGGACGTCAAGGGGGGGCACTGGGTCGTCACTTTTTTAGCTCGTTACAATTCTTCAACCCTGATGTTAAAATCAAAAGGTCCACCAAATCAAGTTTATCCACCAGGGGGAAGACATGAAACGCAAGAAAAACCCGCCGGACCATGAGAGCGAGATCGAACGGCTTAAGTCTAGGCTGTTCGCCTCCGGCGAGATGGAAAAGATTTTAGACAATTCCTACGACGGCATTTGGATAACCGATGGCCAAGGGCGGGTCCTTTACGTCAATACCACAAACGAACTCATGCTGGGCATACGCCGGGAAGAAGTCATAGGGAGAACCTCGGAAGAGCTTATCCGCAACAAACTTTTTGAGAGTTCCGCGCCCCTGGAGGTCATAAAGAGCAAAAAAGCCGTCTCCATAATGGGGTACAACTATAAGACCAAAAAGAACGTTCTTATAACCGGAAACCCAATTTTTGACGAAAACGGCAACATAAAGTACATCATCACCAATGTCAGGGACGTTTCTCAGATCAATAAGATGATGGACGAAATTAAGCAAAAGGACGCCTTAATCGACCAGCAGCGTCAGGAGATAGAAAACCTTCTCTTGGTCAAGCGGGCCGCCGAGGAAAATAGCGACATCATCGCCGTTTCCGCCAGCATGAAAAAGGCCTTGGAGCTGGCCCAGAGGGTGAGCCGCTTTAACTCTACCGTTTTGGTCCTGGGCGAATCCGGGGTCGGCAAGGAGATCATAGTCAGGAACATCGTGAGATTAAGCGACCGGGCCGACCGGCCTTTCATCAAGGTCAACTGCGGGGCCATCCCCGAAAACCTCCTGGAGTCGGAACTTTTTGGTTACAACAAAGGGGCCTTCACCGGGGCCGACCAAAAAGGCAAAATGGGCATGTTTGAGCTGGCCAACTCGGGGACGATCTTTCTCGATGAAATCGGCGAGATGCCTTTCAATCTGCAGGTGAAGTTATTACGGGCCTTGCAGGAAAAGGAGATCGTCAGGGTCGGCGGGGTTAAGCCCATTAAGCTTGACGTTAGGGTGATAGCGGCCACCAATCAAAATCTCGCCGAAATGGTCTCCCAGGGTTCCTTTAGAACCGACCTTTATTACCGGCTAAACGTGGTCAGCATTCACATACCGCCCTTAAGGGAACGGACCGAGAGCATTCCCCAACTAATCCACCACTTTCTGGCCCTTATTAACAATAAACACCGGGTCAATAGGGTCATCACTCCCCAGGCCATGCAAGCCCTGGCCGCCTACGATTGGCCGGGTAACGTTAGGGAGCTGCAAAACGCCATAGAAAATTTGGTGGTCATGGCGCCCGGAGACACCATTGACCTGGACCTTTTGGACGAGAAATTCACCCGAACCGTCGAGAAACTAACCCTAATCCCGGACAAAATACTGCCCCTAAAAGACGCCGTCAGACGAGTCGAGTCGGACCTTATTGGCAGGGCTTTAAAAGAATACAAAACCACCCGCTCGGCAGCGGCTGTTTTGGGCGTTGATCAGTCAACCATCGTCCGCAAACTAAAATTCCTAAGGGAAAAAAACCAAGGGAATTAAGGGCGCCGGTTTTTCGCCTGCCCGGTTAAGCTTGGAAGCATCATGAACTTAGCCGAACAAATATCTAAAGCCAAGGTCGGCCCGGGACAAGTCGCTTTGTTCTGGCTGGGCCAGGCCGGGTTCCTCCTAAAAGATAGCCAAGGTCACCAGTTCGTCATCGACCCGTACCTAACCGACTGCGGGGAGAGGATCAAGGGCTTTAAGAGGCTAACCCCGAAACTTTTGGCGCCCGCAGACCTTAGGCCCGACCTATATTTCGTGACCCACTCCCACTTTGACCATTACGATTACGACGCCATCCCCATCGTGGCCAAACACAGCCAAGCCCTTTTCTGCGGTCCCAAAAGTTGCGTTGACTTATTTAAGTCGGCCGGCCTACCAAACGATCGCCTAAAAGAGCTCGCTCCCGGGCAAACCCTTATCCACCATGGCATCGAGATCACGGCCACCAAAGCCGACCACGGCCAGCTGGCCCCCGACGCCCTGGGCCTTTTGGTCACCATGGATTCCCGGCGCTTTTTCTTTTCCGGCGACACGGCCTTTAACCCCGAAATCATCCCCGCCGTGGCCGCCCTCAAGCCCGAAGTCGCGGCCGTCTCCATAAACGGCCTTTTCGGCAACATGAACGGCGAGGAAGGGGCCCTATTGGCCACCAAAATCGGCGCCTCCCTGGCCATCCCTTGCCACTTCTGGACTTTCCTAGAACACCAAGGCGCGCCCTGGACTTTTATGGAAAGCCTTAAAAACTCCCCCGCCTGCTTACCAATCTGCCTAAGCCAAGGGGAAATGCTAATCCTCGAAAAAAACCGGGCCATGGATTCCCGCGGGCGAATCTTCAATTGGCCCGTAAAGTAATGGCCAAGGAAGGCCTACCCCGCGCCCTTTGGCCACCACCCGTAAGCGAATGACCAGGGAAGGCCTACCCCGCGCCCCTTGGCCACCACCCGTAAGCAAATGACCAGGGAAGGCCTACCCCGCGCCCCTTGGCCAATCGCCCACTAAAGAAATGGCCATTGGACAAGACCAGCCAAGCCCAACCCTTAGCCAATAGGCCCGTAACCAAGCGCGCTTGAAAGCCAATCGCCCCCCTTAACGTAAAGGAATGACCATGAAAGCCGTCCTTTTCACCGCCCCGGAAAAAATAGAGATCCGGGACGTTCCCAAACCCCAGATAGGTGACCAGGAAGTTCTGGCCAAGGTGGCCTACGCCGGCTTTTGCGGGACGGATATCGATTTACTGACCGGGGAGATGGTTCACATAAAAAACGGTTTTACCACCTACCCCTTGATTCCCGGCCATGAATGGAGCGGAACGGTCGAAGAAGTTGGCGCGGGGGTTAGGGATTTTAAGCCCGGCGACAAGGTGACCTCCGATGTCAGTTTGGGGTGCGGCCAATGCGATTACTGCCGGGTGGGCCGCTACAACCTATGCCCCAACCGCCTGGTCATCGGTTCCTATAGAAACAAACAAGGGGTTTTCGCCCAATACATATCCGTCCCCCAGCGCCATCTCTACAAAATACCGGACGCCCTTGACCTAAAAGCCGCCGCCCTGGTCGAACCCGCCGGGACGGCCGCCTACGCCGTCAAACGCTCCGGCCTAACCCTAACCGACACGGTCATGGTCATCGGCGACGGTCCCATCGGCCAGTTGGCCGCCCAGTTGGCCAGCCTTAACGGAGCGGCCCGGGTCCTTATGACCGGAAGCTGGGATAAAAAACTCCGCCTGGCCAAAGAAAACGGCGTCTCCGAGGTCATAAACTACCACCATGAAGACATGGTCGAACGGGCCAAAGCCCTAACCTTCGGCCAAGGACCGGAGGCCATCATAGAGACCTCAGGCAATAGCCAGGCCCTTAAGGCGGCCATAAAAACGCTTAAGCCCGGCGGGGTAATCTCCCTAATCAGTTGGTACGAATCGGCCGAGGTCGCCCTGGAGCTAAATAACGCCATCGCCAAGGACTGCCAAATAATCGGCAACCTGGCTAGCCCCAACACCTTTGCCCCGGTCCTATCCTACATGGCCGAAAACAAGCTAAAGGTGGACTCCCTTATCACCCACGTCGAACCCCTGGAAAACATCCCCAAAGTTATCGAGATGATTAGGGCCAAAAAAGAATACCGCATAAAGGTTCTCCTTACGCCCTAGCCCCATCCCTTAGTCCGGTCACGGCCAAAAAAACCTGCCTGGCCTTAGAACGACTCACTAGAACGATTCGCTTGGCCCAAAAATCAAATACCCAAAACCTCACCCCCTCACCAAACTGGCCCGTAAACGCCCCTAATAGGCCCGCGGCGGCGATTCTCCTTAAGCCCCGCTAGGGTGATAGCTACCCCAGGTTTTGAAGAGCTCCCAGACCCCTTTACGGCCGTTTTTGAAGGCCGGTAGTCAGGGGCCCCGAACTTTCCGGTAAGCCGCCCCAAAAACCAGCCCAATCGCGAACCAATCCAAACCCAGCCCAAACTAACATCGTTTGGGCCGTAACGCTTTATTTTCGCCGCGCCGACGGCCGGGAATCAGGCTGTCTCCAAAGCGCTTTGGCGAAAATCCTAGCCCAAAACCTAGTTTCCAGTACTTCCTTTGGTGAGGACGAAATTCTTTTTTTTTAGTATCCTCTGCACCGACATTGCGGAAATAGCGTCAACGTACTCAAGTTCAACGGCTTTTTCTGCTAAAAGACGAACCGTCCAACGAGCTCTCCCCTCAGGAGCAGGAGAACAGGCCAGTGCTATTAACCTAGCTTCGAAGTCGCCGTCAAGCTTGATATCTCTTTGGCTCGTATCAAGCTCTTTTCGTTCGATGGCTCTTGAAAGGCCTTCCTCACTACAGCGCTTTTTAAGCCTTTCCAAAGTGCTATCTCCAAAACCAAGAGCGGCGCAGACATCTTTACCAGGCCAACCGGGACCGTCAGGTTCTTTTTCGCTCAGTAAAAGGGCTCTGGCAAAGAGACCTGTTCGAGTGTCATTCTTTCGAGTTCTTGTTATTTTTGTCAGTTCATCTCTTTCTTCAGAAGTCAACGTGATTATATATCGCGTAGCCATAAGAACGGCCTCCAATACCGTTCCAGATATTATACACGATCATCCTTCATAAGTCATGTTACAAGGTACTAGCTTACCGCTCTCGCTTACGTTCCTATTTTTAAAGCCAAGCTTAACCCCAACTCCCTAAAAACCTTCCCATAAACCTACAAAGCCCGTTCCATAACAAATGGAACGGGCTTTGTTCGTTAGCGTCGTTTTCTCGCGGCGAGGGAAGGGGCCGTTTATTCAGGCTTTTTCTCTATCCTAAAGCCATTTCCCCATCGATAGGTACTTATTGGTTAGGGTTACCGCTTGGAGCCTCTCGGTTTGGGTTTCCATGGCCGCCCTGACCGCGTCGATGGTCTCGGGTATGGTCACGGATTCCTGGGGAATGTTAATGGCAAACATCACGCTCTCGCCCCATTCAACCACGCTATCCTCCCACAAGCCGATTTCATACATGTCGCCTCGGGGGTTACCCAGATCCCGGGCGTAGCGAAATAGGGAAGCGTTACCCAGAAAGCCGTCGGCCAAGCGGACCACCCGAATGCGGGGGTGCCCATTAAAGGCCTTCAAGGCCATTTCCTTGGATATTTTACGCCCGTCCCGGCCGTGGGCGATGACCGTGATGATGTGGCCGTGGGTTACCGGGGTATGAACCAAGATCCCGGTCGCCTCGATATGGGGCATGATGGTCATAAGATCGACGGCTTGATGCGATGGGGCTTTGTCAATTTGCAAGGCGTTGGTTAGACCCCGGTGGTAGTCGCCAGGATCGGCCACGCGGCGGATGATGGTAATGGCCACCCGATCCACCCCGAACTCTCGATCTAAACAGTCCACGGCCCTAATAAGGCCGGTGGTATTGCAACTGGTTAGCTTTAGAAAGTTCGCTCCCAAACCCTTTTCGTAGTTGGCGTAACCGTGAAAGAACACGTCGGCTACCGAGTCACTCTCCCCGCCCTGGAAAACGGCCTTGACCGAGGCCTTTTCATAGAGGGCTTTGTTTTTGAGGCCCACCCCTCCGGGCGAAGAATCGAGCATGATGTCAACCTTAGCCAACAAATCCTGGAAAGTCCCTTTTACCGGGATTTCCAAGGCTTCGAACTTAGATTTATCGGCCCCCTCGACTAGGTACAAGTCGTAGGGCATGCCCTTTTCTTTCAAGGCCCTGATGGATAGGGTCGGGGCCAGATCGGCCACGCCCACAAGTTCCATGTCCTTTTGCGAGGCCACGCCGTCGGCCAGCCTTTGGCCGATAACCCCGTAACCCGCGACGCCAACTTTTACTGTCATAATCTACCTGCCTATATCGAGAGCCCGTCTCTCTAAGAAAAAAAAGTCGTTAGGCCAAAACCAAGAAAGCCGCCCTAAAAACCGCCTTGGTAGAAAGATCGCCCGTATTCATACAAGGAATCGTAGAAAGCGACGATGTTTTCCACCGGGGCGTCCCTCTGAATGTTATGGATGGAAGCCAAAACCAAACCGCCGCCCGGCGCCAAGTCCGAGATCCGGCCTTTGACCTCGGCCCTGATGTCCTTAGGGCTTCCGGTGGACAGGGTGTGCTGGCTATCGCAGGCCGCGCCCCAAAAGCAAAGCTTGTCGCCGTAAAGTTCCTTTAGCCTGGCCGTTTCGTTCATGCCTTTGGCCGAAACCTGTATGGGATTCCAGGCGTCGAAGCCTATCTCAACGATATCGGGCAAAAAAAGATCTATGGCCCCATCGCAGTGATACAGAACCTTGGCCTCGGTTTTGGACTTTATGAAGTCCACGACTTTTTTATGGGCCGGCTTAATCAGTTCCCTATACGCTTTGGGATTCATCAAAGGGGCGTTCTGCGCCCCCAGATCGTCGGTCAAAACGCATACGTCAACATACTCGCCAACCTCGTCGAGTAACAAACCCCATTGGCCGATGTGATAATCCACCACCCGGTCCATTAAAAACCGCACCAGGGGTTTGTCCTTAATCAAGGCCTTAAAAAAGTTTTCCAGGCCAATCATCCACCAGGCCGTGACGTAAATCCCCCCGGCCAAGGGCCCCCCAATGACTATGGCATAGTCGGTATCCTCGTAAACTTCCTTGACCCGCTCCTTAAGCCTCAAGCCGTCCAAGCGGGTTCGGTCCAGGGGATCGGGCCAGTTGAAATTTTCGGCCTCCCTTAAGCCGCAACCCAGCAAGGGATGTTCGGCCAGGTCAAAGTAAAAACCTCCCGCCGGGCACCTCCACTTAAGTTGCCACTCGTTGACGTAGGACAATTCCCCGCTTTGTTGATCCAATACCGGGCTAAGCTCCGCCCCAAAGGGTTCGCTTATGCTAAAGGGGTAACAGTCGGCTTTAAAGCGCTTGCGTATCCTCTCGCTGGGGGTCACCGATTGCGACGGTACGTAGTTAATGACCACGGGATCGTCAAAACCCAAATGGGCTTGCAAATTTTTATAAGCGTCCCGATGCATGGTGGTCAAATTGTATATTCCGCCAATGTCAATGGGAATCCTATCGGTTTCCTCGTGACGCAAGGCTCTCCTGACCCGCTCCCGGGATGTCAATTCCGCCATTTTCCAATCTCACCTTTGTCTCTAGAAAGTCAAGCGCCACCAGACGCCCTCGGCGCCTTGCCCCTGGCCGGCCCACACCTGGCTGCCCGCTGGCCGCCCCTTTGGCCCATTACGGGGCCATTACGGACTTAAACGGGACCGGCCAGAGCTTAGCCGCTTACCTTACGCTAAATTGTTTTGAGGCCAGGCTCTATTTAGGCCGTTACCGGCTTTACCCCAACCGGGTACGCGGTCATGATCTCATCGATCAACTCACAAACCATTTTGACCGTTTTGGTGACGGCCTTTTCGCCCTTTTCCTTGGTGGCCTTGGTCGGATCCCCAACGCAACCATTGGATTTGCGCATGTCGAATTTCTCGGGCAAAGCGAAGGTGCCCTCAAAATGATACATTTGCCCGGGTTTGGCCTCGGCGCCTGGGGCGATCTTCCACTTGGAAGAAATAAGGCCCGTGGCCTCGCCGGGGGCCGCCTTGGACATGTCCACGAACTGGGGATACATATACAGGGCTAAACTGGTTTCGGACTCATCCGCGTGCCACATGTAATCGCTAAAAATCTCTTTGTTGTCCCTAAGAAAATCGTACCAATGCATCGATAACACGAAGTGGCCTTCGATACCCAACTTATGGACGGCGACTATGGTGGAGGAAACCTGGCCGTGGGCCGAGAGAATGATAAACTTGTTAAACCCAGACACGGCCGCCCCGCGAATGATGTCCGTTACCAGCCCGATATGGGTCTCAAAGGTTAAGGGAATGGTGCCATGGACGCCCCAATGGTGGTAGGGATGGCTTCCATACATTGGGCACGGCAAGATTATGGCTTTGCTGTTTTGCCCAATCCTTTCGGCCAAACCGATGGCGTTAAAGGCGTCCGATCCGTTTGGACAATGGGGGCCGTGCTGTTCAATGGCTCCCAATGGCAAGATGGCCAAATCGCATTGGGTCTTGGCCCAGTCGACGACTTCGGGCCCCGAGAGTTCCTGAAACCAGACAGATTTTCTTTCCATGAAAATTTCCTTTCCATAAGCTAAAGGTAAATAAGCCC
>JAITLH010000044.1 GCA_031277995.1 Deltaproteobacteria bacterium | reverse complement strand
AACCCTTAACGAAAATTGCCCCCAGGCCGCCCCGCCCGGACCTTCGCGAAAAAACTTGAGGCCCGTTCCGATATTTGCTAACCTTAATCGCGCCTTTTGGCTTCGCGGCCAAAAACATCCCCAGCCAACCTGGCCGCCAGGCCGACCTGGCCCCCTTGGCCCCCTTGGCCCGTCCAAAAAAAAATCAACGCCCCGGCCAACCTTCCCGCCGGGCTTAGGTCCCCATAATGGCAACGAACCCAGAAAACGCCCCTGCCCCTCGCGGCAAAAAAATACTCCCCGTGACGGCCTTGGTCCTAATCGTCGCCGCCCTGGCGATTTTCCTAATCCATAAAAACCTGACCTCCCCGGAAACCTACTTGGCCAAGGGCCAGGATTTTGAGCTAAAGGGCGAGTACGACCAAGCCCTGGCCAATTACCAAAAAGCCGCCGGCCTGGGTTCGGGCCAGGCCCAATTGGAATTGGCCGATATCCTTAGCCGGGGCCTGGCCGGGGAAAAGGACCTGCCCGGGGCCATCGCCGCCTACGAGAAGGCCGCCGAGGCCGGCTTTGAAAGGGCCCATTTCGAGCTGGGGGTACTTTACCTAACCGGGCCCCGAGACTTGGCCAACCCCGCCCTGGCCGCCCAACGTTTTCAAAGCGCCGCCGATAAAAACATCGTCCAGGCCATGTTTAACCTGGGCGTCATGAACGCCGCCGGACTGGGCTTGGAACAAAACTACGAAAAGGCCAACCAATACTGGACCCAGGCCGCCCGACATGACTACCCCCGGGCCCGCTACTTTCTGGCCATCTCCCAGGCGACCGGCTGGGGAATCGACCAGGACCCCGAAAAAGCCTTCGCCCTGGCCAAAACCGCCGCCGACGCCCAATTGCCCCAAGCCCAATACCTGGTGGGCCTTTTTTACTCAAACGGCTGGGGGGTACCCCAAGATCACGACCTGGCCAAACAATTCTATGAAAAAGCCGCCCAGGGCGGCCAAGACAAACTCGACTTGGCCCTGGCCATCGTTGACTGGGAAAACTCGCCCATCCTCTCCGGCCAAAACTAAAACTACCCAACCAACTCGCGCCCAACCAAACCCTCTTTTCAACACTCGATCCCCAATTTTTATCGTCAAAAAAATTAAAAAAACCCACAACCATGCCCATATGACCCAAAAGGTTTTCCGTAACCTCGATTTCGCTACCCCTCGCGACCCCCAAAAAAAACCGCCGAATCAACGGCGGCGTTTATTTATTTAAAAACTTAAATGATTGATTGACAAAAAATTCTATTCCAATATAACGTCCCAGACTCGAGCGGCGTCTGGCCCAGCCTATCCAGCCTCCCAAAACCCAACCTCTCCCCACACCAAAAAAATAATTTTTTCAAAACTCGATCCCCAGTTTTTATCGTCAAAAAATTAAAAAAAAACTCAAAAGAAATTTACTTCAAAACCAATAACCCACAACCATGGCCAAATGACCCAAAACGTTTTCCTTAACCTCGATTTCGCTACCCCTCGCGGGCCAAAAAAAACCACCGAAGCGTCGGCGGCGTTTATTTATTTAAAAACTTAAATGATTGATTGACAAAAAATTCTATTCCAATATAACGCCCCAGACGCGAGCGGCGCCTGGCCCAGCCTCCCAAAACCCAACCTCTCCCAAAAAGGCCCCGGAAACGGCCGTAAAGGCCCCCTGTCGGCCTTGGGAACCGAGAGATCACAAATAATCACCCCGCCAAACGCTCCCGGGGCTTCCCAGGGCCCAAAATGGCCGTTAATCGAATAATCGGCCAGGGGCGCGGCTGGCTTAATTTAAGGGAGAGGGTTTTCGGTAAGGTAGGGCACCCCGGCGGCGCCGGGCTGGGGTAGGGAAAATAGGGCGGCGGCGGCCTTGGGGTTGGAGGGGAAATAAAAGTGGACGTAACTGGCCGTGAGATTATTTTTTCTGTAGACCACTTCCAGGCGCTCGTTTCGGCCGTCGGCCCTTTTGGCCAAACAAAGGGGCTCAAGATCCATGGTAAGTTCCGAGTGGTGAAATGAGTGTCCCCTTAAGGAGCCTTCGGGCAAATCGACTTCCATCATGCCCAGCCCCTTTAGGCCATCGGTCAAAACGGCCTCGCCGGGCAAAAGCCCGACCATGTCCCTGGTAACGCCTTTGTAAGTAAGCTTTTTTAACAAATACAAAAGGCCCCCGCATTCGGCCAATATGGGCTTGTCGGCGAAATGGAAAGCGGCGATATCCATGATTAAGGGACGGTTTTCGGACAAGGCCCCCAGGTGCAATTCCGGATAACCCCCGGGCAGGTACAAAGCGTTTACCCCGGCCGGCAGGCGATCGCCTTTTATGGGAGAAAAAAAGTGGAGCTCGGCCCCCAAATCAACCATCAAATCCAGGTTGGCTTGATAGATAAAGCTAAAGGCCTGGTCTCGGGCTATGGCGATCCGTAGGTTTTGAAAAAGCTTTTCCCGTCTTTCCGGCCTTTCGCCTTTCGCGAAAGCCACCTTGGGGGGAAGTTCCGAAACGGTTTGCCTTTCCAACTCCCCGGCCGCCAAATCCAGCCGCCGATCCAAATCGGTGAGTTCGCTGGCCTGAACCAAACCCAGGTGCCTACTGGGTAGCTCCAAGTCCCCGCCCCTTCTTAAGGCCCCGTACCATTTGAGTTTAGGCGGAAGGGAATCTTTAAGTAACTGGGCGTGGGAATCGCCGGCGACCCTGTTGGCCAAAACCCCAAAAAAATTAAGCCCCGGGCGATAATTCAAAAGCCCATAAGCCACGGCCCCAAAGGTCTGGGCCATGGCCCTGGCGTCGATTAAGGCCAAAATGGGGAGCCCAAATTTTTCGGCCAAGTCGGCCGCCGACGGGTTTCCGTCAAATAGGCCCATTACCCCTTCCACGATAATCAGATCGGCCTCGGCGGCCGCTTTCCACAAGAGTTCCCGGCAGCCCTCCAAGCCGACCATAAACAGATCCAGTTGATACACGGGGTTTCCCGAGGCCCGGGCCAAAATGGTCGGATCCAAAAAATCCGGGCCGCATTTAAAAACCCTGACCCTTAGCCCAGCCTTTCGATACCGACGGGCCAAAGCCGCCGTGACCGTGGTCTTCCCATGGCCCGAAGCCGGCGCGCTAACCAACATGGCCGGACAATAAATAGGCGCCTCGCCCAAAACCCTTACCTCCGCTGGATAAAAAAAATTCCATAGCCAACTTAAGGCTATGGACTTGACCCGGGCCGATGGTTAAAAAAACTTATGGCCTTAAATACTCGTAACCCCTACCAAAGCCTAAGGCGCCTTTAAAAAAGCCAAGAAATTTAGCCCAAGGCCGCCACGCTTGCCTTAGCGCTTAGGCCTGTCCTTTCACGATCTGTCCCTAGCCAAAGCCGATATGGCGTTTATGGTGGCGGCGGCCACGTTGGATCCGCCCTTGCGACTACGGTTGGTTATGAAATGGGGCAGGCCCGAATCCATTAAAGCCACTTTGGCCTCAAAGGCGTTTACGAAACCCACGGGTAAGCCCACGACCAGGCGGGGCCTGGCGAGGGAAGGATCTTTTTCAAGCCTTTCCAGTAACCTAAACAAACCCGTGGGGGCGTTTCCAAAAACCCAGATGGCCCCCTCCGGCCGCGACTGATGGCCGGTTAGGGTTAAACCGATGTCCACCGCGGCCATGGATCTGGTGACGCCTTCGCTGGCGGCTAAGTTAATGACCCTCACGTCATCGACCAAACAGGCCATGGTGTTTCCAAAGTCGCCAAGCCGCCTTAGGTTGATTCCGCTTAAGGCCATGTTGGTATCGGTTAAAACGATGCTCCCATCGTGCAAGGCTTTAATCCCGGCGTCAATGGCTCCGGGGCTAATGACTAGATCGCGAACGTAATCGAAATCGGCCGAGGTGTGGATAAGCCTTCTGACCAATTGCCAGCTTCTAGGATCCCAATCATGGGGGCCGGCCTCGTTTTCAATGGTTGAAAAACTTTTAGCCTCGATCTCGGCTGGTTTTAACTTCCAATCGTCATTAATCATTAGTTTATCCTTTATTTTTGCAATTTTCAAACTATTGACAATCTTAACCACAAAATATCCATATCCCGTAATAGGGTTCAGTAAAATTTAAAAATTTCTAACTCTCGCGTATTTTATTTAAGCCACAAAATGTATTTAATAATTCGCGTCCACGAAATTAGCCATCTTGACATTACTTAAAAACCGAATCCCATAAAAACATCATCTTTGATGCCTATGTTGGGGACGATTGAACCCCATCGTGGGCGTTTTTTTGGGCCTCGCCAAACCCTGGGTTTTTCGCCAAATTCGGCTTTGGCCATCTCCGGGGCCTTTTGGAAGGCGGCTTTAGGGGATGGCCGGATACCCCGGGGCCGACGTTCCCAAATAAGGCCAACGCCGTTTACGGTTCCCGTTTGGCCTCGCCCTGGGCCCCGAAAGGCCTAAGGCTAAGAGCGCTTGGGCCTTGATCGATCTTCCAATCTTCATAATCTTTATGGAGTTTCGGGTCGCCCACGATTGAGTCGGCGCGGTCCGCGAACTGGGCCAATCCGACGTCCGAGAGGTAAAATCCATCCAAATATTCGTTGTTTTTCATGGTCTCCCGGGGCGCCTTTTTGGTTTTACGAATCGGCGTATTATGTTTAAGCGATTACTTTTTTGAGTTTAAGCGTTTTCCATGGGGCGAATGGGGCCTGACCTTGGGGCTAAAACTTGATTGTTTAGGCGCTTTAATGGGCGGATTGGGGCCCACATGGGCGTTTTTTTGGGCCTAACCAAACCCGGGATTTCGCGTAAAATTCGGCTTTGGCCGGGGACTTTTTAGGTGGCGGCTTCGGGGACGCTTATTTTTTTAAAAAATTCGGCGACGTCTGAAAACCCGAAGGACGATTTGGCCTCCCAAACGGACAAAATAACCCCCATGGGCATCAATTAATGTTAGCATAGTTAAGGCTGGATTGTCATCATTAAATAGGTCCAGGGCCAGAGCCCCAAGGGGTTGGCCAAGGGAGCGGGCAAGGGAACGGCCAAGGGAACGGGCAAGTTTTGGCTAGAACGTCAATAAGCTACCCGGGGCGCTCCAAGGTCAGGGCGCCCGCGAAAACGCCGGCCCGGGGGGTTTATGAAATCGGGCTTAATCTCCGGAAACTTTGGCAGTATAATACCCATTGGGTTGGGGGCAAAAGCGTTTTTTTTGGGGCTTATATTTAACCGTCTCCCCGCCGGTCCATTATTCGTCGCTAAATAATGGACCGAGGCGGGGGGCCTTTCTTAAAAAGCCACGCTAAAATTTAAGCTGGCGCTTAGGCCTTTACGTTTGCCGGTAAAGCCTTCGGCGGTGAGGCTTAGGGCGATCGGCTTGGGACCGGCGCTTTTGTACGACAAGCCCACCTCGGCCACGCCCGTGCCGCCTTTGACGTTCACGTCGTTTATCTTGTAGCCGGCCGTGTCCGACTTGGTTACCCCGTTAAATTCATGCTCATAGCCAAGGCCAATTTTAAAACTGAGTTTTGGGGTAACGTTCTTATGGACCCTGGCCCCGAGGCGGCCCACCTGGGAGGTCGAGTTTTTGAAATCAACCGGGGCGGTCCCGTCCACCATGGCTTGATCGCCTTGGAGCCAAAGATGGGCGTAACGGCCGTAAAGGTCCAAACGGCTGGTCTCGGATAGGCCGAACTTGGCGTTTACGCCAACGTGCCCGCCCACGTAAAGGCTCGAGGTATCGAACCTCGCGTCAAATTGGCTATTTTCGAAATCTTGGCTGGAATAATCCTGGCGAAGGTGCCCGAATCTTAGGCTGGATTCAACCGAGACGGTTTTTTGGGCCTTTTGGCCAAACTCAAATTGGGCCATAACCCCGCCCCCGATTCTTTTAAGGGTTCCTTCGCCCTTAACCTGGCGGCCGTTCAAAATAGCCTCGGTAGAAAAATCGCCTTGGCCAAAATCCACGAAACCGCCCATGGTTAAGTCCCCGGAGGCGAAATTGCCGACGCAGTTAACGCCCACGACGCCGTTTAGGGTGTTTAGGTCAAAATTTCCCGAGGAGCCATAACTGGAACGGCCAGCGGAAGCGTCAAAAAAGACCCCCGGGCACGCGTCAAAGCGGGGCGCGGAACCGGCCAGGGGCGTTTGGGTTAACCGGTTGGCGATGGGTTCCAGACCCTGGGTCACGAAGGCCAAACCGGCCGTCCAGCCTTGCGAGGGCGATTCCATCTGGGGGTGGGCTTTCAGGCCTTTTAGGTTAGCGATCATTTTATATTTGGGCCCATTGCCCAAAGCGATCACTTGGCCCTCGGGCGGGCCCTCGATGGACAAAGCGTAGTTTAGGGCCAAATTTACCCCGGACAGGCCGTCGGCCGAGGTTTGTTCAAAGTTCCCGTCGTCGAAATACTCGGCTTGGAACAAAACCGCTTGGTAGCCGACTTCGGGGATTTGCCCGGCCAAAAAATCGATCGACTCGACCCTGGCCGTTTGTTTGTCAGCGGATTCATCCCTAAAACCGGAATTTAGCCAAAGGTTTGCTCCCATGGTTAAGCCAACGTTAGCGTTTGGATTATTTAAGTCAAAAACAAAACGATATATTTCAAAATTTCCCACGCTAAACTCAACTTTTATGCCTCCTTCGCCAGGCGTAATGACATTTAGAATGTTTCCGGAAAATTCATCATAAGATTTAACTTTATCAAGTGAAACGCTGGTAAGGAAGCCGCCAAAGATGGAACCGGTTTGCACGTCGCCGGAAACGGTTACGGTATTGTCGGTCATGGTGGCGTAAGCGGCTTTATCTATGTAACCACCGATAATCATTTGATCGACTATGGTATTGGAAACGTAAACTTGGTTGTTTCGCGCTTGGGCCACGCGTAGGTCATATTGGTCCAGGTTCGAGCCCAAATACGAAATCCTTCCGCCCATGATATAATCCGCCCGGACCCCATCGACCATGGCGAGGTTATCATTTACGGCGCTGGTCCCGTAGCCATGGTAAACCGCTTCGCCCCCATAGACATCACCGGTCCAGTCTTTTTTTAGCGATCCTATAAAGGCGTTGGTCACGATTACCTTGTTGTGGCTGACCGTGAGATCGCCCTGGGCAAAGACGGATTCCACTCCTTGTTGGAGACTTTTCAAACCCACGCCCCCGAAGCCGCCGAAGGCCCCAAAAGCGATAACCTGTTCATCTTTTCCCCCAACGATCACGAGATTGCCACTAACGTTACCGACCGCGCCATTTTCCAAGCTATGATATAAACCTCCCACGACTATGTATGCCGTGTTACCCACCGCATAGACATTGTTATTTACGTAACTTGAACGCGGGGTTATAAACTGCATGTTATATACTAAAGTCTCATATGGAGGATAATCGGAGTTTTCGTCTATAATAAGATCTTCCGCTTGAGCCGAAAAGGCAGATAATAATATCACCGTTACCAAAACGGTTAATATAGTTACTAAATTACGTTTAAACGAGTAAAAAAAACTAAACATTTTAAAACCCTATAGCGTGGCAAAAACCCTTGCTGAAAAGATTTAAATATAACGATTAACTTATTACTTAGTAAATCGTTTTACTTAAAATAATTAAACTTCGCCTATCAGTCCAAATTAACCCCGGCGGTAATTTTAGGGCCAAAAGGCTAACCCTGACCCTATCGGCTAAACCAAACCGATGGGCCCAAAAGGGCGGCGGCCAGGGCCCCGGACCATATCGGCCAAACCAAACCGAGGGGTCCAAAAGGGCGGCGGCCAGGGCCCCGGACCATATCGGCTAAACCAAACCGAGGGGTCCAAATGGCCGCGGGCCAGGCCGCGAGGCCAGGGCGCGAGGCCAGGGCGCGAGGCGGGGCCAAAACGGCTAACCAATACCGAGGCTGAACGGGCGCCATGGGATTTTGTCAAATTGGCTAAATTAGGACAACGAAGGGCTTTGAAAATAACCGGGGCGGCAATTTTTTTAATGAAGGTGGGGTGTTAGGCTGGTTTTTTTTGAAAAAGAAGACGGATATGGAAACATGGGGGGAAAGGGACTAAACGGGGTCGGGAGCGGGGGGAGCGGGAGCGAAAAGGGCATGTTTACGGTAAGTTAAACTGGCCGGCCCTCGGGGGCCTTAATGAAAACCGTTTTGAAGATTGGCATCAAAAAATTAAAATAATTATAAAATTAACAAAATTTTTAAAATAAACTTAAATTTAACTATTATAACTTGCAAAAAAAATTAATAATTATTTTTATCTGATCAATATATTTTTCTTAGTTATATGGCTATGCAATTAATTGGCCAGACCCAGAATAACTTATGTAAATGTATAAAAAGTTTTGTCATGGATTTAAAATAAATTATTTTTGACGATTAATGTATGATCGTAATTTTATTAACTAAATTTTCACCTCGTTAAATTGTCAAGGCGATTTCAGGCCATTACCCGTAAAATGGCCAAAAGGCCTTGGCGATAATTTCGCGCCCCGGTGGCTTGGGCCATCCCGACGGGCCAATCATGACCGGCAATAATTTCAAGGCCTTAAATTTAGGGGGGCCGAAAAAAGACCATTCCCAAAGGGCTTTCCCGAAACGGTTTTTAGCCCTGACCAGCGTGACTTGGCCAAAATTAAGCCCCCGCCCCAAAAGTGGCGGTTTTTTCGCCTTACCTAACCTGGCGATTTTATTTCAATAAATCCAGTTTTGTCATTGGCTTACTTTATCTACCCCCTCTCGGGGGGATCCGCCTTTTAAGTCGCCGGCGAAGTGAAAATCAATTTAAATTTTTCTTTAACGTTTATTTTTAAACTTTAAAGATTTTAACCAATAAAAATTAAAGGGTACAGTACGTTGAGACAAAAATTATTTTTAAATTTATTTTTATTTTTATTTATCACGATCTTTTCGGCCAACGCCCTAAAGGCCATTGAAATAACGGACGATTTGGGAAGAACCCTCACCCTAAATTCAAAACCCTCCAGGGTGGTCTCCCTCTCCCCGGCGGCCACCGAGGTGATTCTCGCCCTTGGCGCCGAAAAGGCCCTGGTGGGCGTAAGCGCCCAGGACGGCCATTTCAAGGGCCTAATCGGCTTACCGGCCGTGGGGGTGCCCACGGCGGCCCTGGCCGATCACGTCGCCCGGCTTAAACCGGACTTATTAATCGTCGAATCGCCCTTGGCCGAAAAGTTTCTGTCGGGCGGTCCGTCGGGCCACATGTCGGGCGCCCCGTCGGGCGCCATGTCGGGCCCCATTTCGGGCGCAAAGGTTTTGGTTTTAGACGGCCAGGGCAGTCTCGACCAGGCCGAAAAACGCCTTTTGGAACTGGGGAGCCTTTTTGGCAAAACCAATCAAGCCCGGGCCATTTTGGCCGAAAACCAAGCCTACTTTGAGACCTTGGCCCTGAAAACGGCCAAACTAAAAACGCCCAAAAAACGGGTTTTAAGGCTCCTGGGCAGAAACGGGCGCCTAAGGACGCCGGGCGCTTTGTCTTTCCAAAACGAGATCATCAGGCGCTCCGGGGGCCAAACGCTTGATTTGGCCAATACCACCGGGGAGGTCGATATCGGCGTTGGGGAATTGATCGCTTTTAACCCGGAAATCGTCTACGCCTGCGCCAAGGACAAACCGGCCCTGGACGCTTTGTTTTCGGAAAAAAAATTAAGCCAAGTTCTAGCCGTCAAAAACCACCAAGTCAGGTATTACCCCTGCGCCCTAACCGATCGGGCGGCGGCCCACACCGGTTACTTCGCCGCCTGGCTCTCCAGCGCCCTTTATTCCAACGAATACGGGGACCCGGCCAACCTGGCTAGGCCCAACCAAGTCCTGGGCCAAAAGGCCGTCAAAATAAACGTGCCCTACGTTTCGGGGGCCCGGGTGGTCAGCCTCCGGCTAAACGACTACGTCCAAAAAACTTTGCTGATTGATTTTAAGACGCCCCAAACGGTCATCTCCACTTCGGACGGCCCCCGGGAGGGGATCGAGACCGTCGGAAACGGCTCTTCCCCGGTCATGGTCTGGGACATCAATCACCAAGGCGGCTGGGAGGCCGATATGATCGAGCGTAATAACCTTTTGGGGCTAGATCCAAAAACTTCCTGCTTGCTTTTTACCGGGGCGGACCTGGATAACCTGGCCGTGGTCACCAAAAGCTATAAGGACATGGCCGTGACCGTCTTGGCCACGGCCGGGGCCGAATCCAACGCCGTCAGGACTTCCAAAGACGTTGGGGCCTATTACGAACCGGGCACCATAAACGTCATCGTATTGTCCTCGAGGGCGATCTCGCCCACCGGGGCGGCCAGGGCCATGATTACCATTACCGAGGCCAAAACCGCCGCCGTCTGGGATCTTGACGTCAGGAGCTCCCAAACCCCAATAATTAACCCGGCCACGGGCACCGGTACCGACAGCGTCATCATCGTGGCCGGCGGCCAGGGCCCGGCCATCGATTACACGGGCGGGCACACCAAAATGGGCCAGCTTATCGGCGAAGCCGTCTACGAAGCCGTTTTGGAAGCCCTGGCCTTGGGTAACGGCCTGGCCGTTCCCCGAAACGTCTTTGCCCGCTTGGCCGAACGCGGCCTTGACCCCTTGACCGTTTACTCCTCCCCCGCCGCTTTGCCCCTAACCTCCCAAAGCGACTTTCCCGAAAAAATCGTCCGGACCTTCCTCACCCCAAAATACGCCGGTCTCGTGGAATCGGCCCTGGCCCTAGACGACGCCCTTAACATGGGTCACGTGACCGACTCCCAATCCTTTGAACAAATGGCCCAAAACGCCGCCTCGGAATTGGCCGGAGGGAGCGCCAAAATCTTAAACCTCACCCCGGACGATCTCCCGCCCGCCCTAAAAACGGCCCTAAACGCCATCGGTTCGGGCCTTTTGGCCCAAGGCCCCATCGATTAAAAACTTATTTAAGTTAACCGGGTTCGATTGGCCGGATAATCGCGGCCCCAGGCCGCGCCGCTTAAAACCAAAAAAAACCGATCCGGGCTTTGGGCGCGGATCGGTTTTTTTTACGGCTAAGTTTTAAGCCTTGGGTCTTAAAAAAGCCCCAAAAGCCCAAAAGAAAGGGTTTTCGCCGTCACTTCAAAACCACCCCGGCTTTGGCGGTGTTTTTGAAGTGCAGCTTGCCCAGTTTTTCCAGGGCCTCCAGGCCGTGTTTTTCGCCTATCTCCTTGATCTGGAGGTCAACCATGTTGGAGGCGCCTTTTAAAAGCTTGAAGCCGAAGGGCTGACCCAGGGCCTCAAGGGAGGTTAAAAAGCTCTCCCTGGCCAGAATCGAGGCGGCGGCCACGGCGACGTCCCGCTCGGCCCGGGGCGTTTGAAAGATCTCTATGGCCTGGCCGACCTTTTTTAGCCGGGCTTTGAGCAATTCCTCCTTGGCGAACTGATCCACGATGACGAACGGACAAATCTCCCTGGCCAGCAGGGATTCGATGGCGGTCGCGTGGGCCCAGGCCAAGATGTCGTTGAGGTTTTTGAGTTTGGAGTAGAGCTGGTTATAGCGGCTGGGGTTGATCTTAACCACGTAGAAATGCCCGGGGCCCACGATTTCCTTGATCTGTTTGGCCAAAGCCAAGTTCCGGGAATCGGAGTTGGCTTTGCTGTCTTTGAGGCCAAGGGCCAGGAGCTTTTCTTCAATCTCCTGGTTAACGTAGACCCCGGCCACGACCAGGGGCCCGAAATAATCGCCCTTCCCGGATTCGTCGGTACCGATCCTGACCCCCGGCGTTTGGATCGTTTTGTCGCCGTCATGTCCCTTAAGGGAACCGGAACCCAAGGCGCGGGGCGGCTTTCCCGACGCTTCCAGGCACGGGGAGAAGGGATAAATGGGCCTGGCCAGGTTCGCTCTAGCTGGCCCCGTCGAACAATCCTCATCCTCCCCGGAGTCTAGGCATTCGGTCGGGATGAACTTTTGGCCAGCCGGGGTGGCCATTTGGCTGTGAAAGACCGTGTCATTGGGCGCGCGCTCAAAGGGATCGTTTATATAGAGTTCGCGGTCGAAATCCCTGGTCGAAACCTGGGCGAAAAGTCTATAAAGGTCTTTCATGAGATCGGCCAGCTCGGAAATTTTCTCTTCCAAAAGCGGCCAGGTGACCAGGGCGTCGAGTTCGGGGTCCGGAAGCGGGGTAACCCTGGTTTCCAAACACCTTAAACCCTTCCAGACCTTTATCAAGCGGTCCAGGACCGGGTATTCGTGGGTCTGCCCCACGATGAAGCGTCCCAAGGCCTTGTTGTGGACGTAGGCCTCGGTGGGAAACTCCCTATGATCCCTTTGGTATTTGGCCAAATTGACGTCCATCCGAAGGAGCATGAGCTTGGTCACGAAACCCTCAAAAACCCTGGCGAAGGGAAACAAAACCACGTTAAAGCAAGGCAGGGTGACCCCGGAATCCCCCATGACCTTTAAAAGGCCCACGGCGCTATCCAGGGTTATGCGCTCTTTGGGTTGCAAAAACTCGTAGACGTTTTTCCCGAAAAGGTTAACGGCGGCCCGGGAATAGTCGTCCGCCCCCAGGTTAACCTCCACCCGGCCCATGATCGGGATCATCGGGGCTTCCTCGCGCCCAGGGCCCCCGTAACCAGAACCCCCGTTACCAGAACCGTGGCCGCCAGGGCCGTTGTAACCAGAACCGTGGCCGCCAGGGCCGTTGCCTAGAAGGCTGCCTTCGCCCAAGGGACCCAAGGACCCCGAACCGCCCGAGCCTAACCCCCCTTGGCCAAGGGGCCCGCGGGCCTCCTCCATCCGGCGGGGCACGATCCGATCGTGGTCCTTTAGCTTAAGGTAGTCCATGAAAACGTCGTAGGGCTCGCGGGGCTTTAGGCTCTCGTCCGGGGCATACCCCTTATCCCCTTTGGCCTTCCGCAGGGCCCCAAGGGCTTTGGAGTAATCCCTTTTGGTTTGGCTAAGCTCCATTTCCGCGCCCCGGAAGTCTTCGCCCTGGGCCTTTAGGGCCGCGATGTCCAGCTCCAGGTAACCGGCCAACTGGGCCTTTTCCATGGTCTCCAGTTCCATGGCCTCTTCCAAGGAGACGCTAAAAATGAACTCGTTCCAGTTCTCGATGGGTTCCACGTCGGGGAGGCCCACCATGTTTCTTAGACGGGAGCGAACGGACATGATTAGCCTCTGGATTTCTTTCGAAATGGCGCTATCGACGGCCTTTTCGCAATCCGGGCCCAATTCCATAAAGGCCCTCGTGCGGTGCTTATCCAATTTGAGAATCTCGTCGATCAAAACGCCCATGAGCTCGTCTTGATCCCCAGGCTCCAAGATTTTTTGTTCCCAGTTCCCGCCCTCGGCCCGATAGGGTTTGAGAAGGGCATTTAGTAAGGCCTCGCCCCAATCGTCCCCGTAGATGGGTTTGCCGTCAGGCAGCCCGGCCAACCCGTTGCCCTCGAACCATTTGGCCCGTTTTTCGGGATCGAGCTCTTCAAAGGGAGTCCCGTCAAGCTCCCAAAACCCGTCGTCCCCGGAGTCCTCGTCCCCAAAGGGCGCGTCGCCCAAAAACTCGTCGGCTTGGGCCCCGTTGGCTTGGCCCTGGGGAAGCGAGTCGATCGGCGAGTCTTCCGGGGCCGCGAAAGGGGCCGCGAGAGGTCCCGCGAGAGGGGCCTTGGGCGGGACCTTGGTCGGGACCTCGTCCCCAAAGGGCGTGTCGCCCGGGGCTGGGGGCTCTGGGTCGAGATTCTCGGAAAAGGCCTCCAGGCGCCTTTTCGCTTCCCTTTGGACGTTTTGAAAAATCCTCTCCCGGGCCCGGACCTCGGAATAGAAATCTTCCGAGCTCATCTCCCCTAGATTGGCCTCGGGAAGAACTTGGGCCCCCAGGGTCCATTCGGAGATATTTTTAAAGATCGAACAGATCTCCTCGGGGAGATTTGAGCAGATTAAGTGGGAAGAGTGGCCGGGTTTATCGGAGAAAAGCAGGCTGACAAAAGCCCCCTCGATGGTTGGGAGAAAAAAACCCAAGCCCTGACCGTCAGGGAGAGGGCTCTCGAAGATTGGCAAATTTAGGTTCTTAAAAACTTCCCTGACGTTGTCGATGGCCTCTTTAAGGGGCGCTAGGTAGGAAATGGAAACTAACATTATTTTACCCTCTTTTAAGTTTGCCGCCGATC
>JAITLH010000307.1 GCA_031277995.1 Deltaproteobacteria bacterium | reverse complement strand
CCCCTTAGGGTTTTTTTATTTTAAATTTGCGGGTATTTGGTTGGCCCACGCCCCCCCATGGCCAAGCCTTTTGGCCTAAAAACTGGCCCGTTAGGTAGGTTAAATTTACCCCTTAGGATTTTTTTAGTTTAAATTGGCGGTTCTTTGGTTGGCCCACGCCCCCCCATGGCCAAGTCTTTTGGCCTAAAAACTGACCCGTTAGGTAGGTTAAATTTACCCCTTAGGGTTTTTATATTAATTTTACTTGTTCAATCGACTAAACCATGCCTAAATTACCCAATATTGGTTTCTGGTTGGCCGTGGCCTCGCCCGTGGCCTTCGCTTTTTTTAACGCCGGGGTCCGGGTCATTAGCCAGGAAATGACCGTCTTTGGCCTGTTGCTTTTGAGGGGCTGGACGGGCGTGGTCTTGGTCTTTTTGGCCTCTTTTTTCTTAAAAAAGCGACCTTGGGCTAAAAACCCTCTCTTTTTATGCCTTATTGGTTTTTTGGGGGCCCTTTCGACCGTCTTTACCACCTCGGCCTTTACCATGATCCCCCTTTACCAAGCCGTGGTTATTTTATACCTCTACCCCTCCCAGTCGGTCCTTTTGTCGGCCGTCATTAACCGCGAGGGCATCTCGCTTAGGGATTTCATCGGGGTCATCGTGGCCTTTTTGGGCTGCCTAATATTGGTTTGGCCCTCGGAAACCACGGGCCTATCCTTGCAACTGGGGCATTTATTGGCCTTTTTGGGCGGGGCCGTCTACGCCCTCTCCATCGTTTTAACCAGGCGCCTTAAGGTTTTCAATAGCGGCCTGGAGCCGATTCTTTTCTATAGCCTATTCGCCGCCCTAATCGCCCTGCCCCTGGCCGTCTTAAGCGGCCAGGGCTTTGGCCTTGACGGCGCCGGGGAGTTGGCCCGGGGCTCACTTTTGGGCTTACTGGGCTCGGCCGCCCAGCTCATGGCCTACGCCGCCCTTAGGTTTTTGCCGCCCTATAAGGTCGGGGTCATCGGCACCCTGGAGATTTTGGGCAGCGCCCTATTTAGCTTGCTCTTTTTTGGCGACAAGCTGGGGATCCAATCGCTAATCGGCGGCCTTCTTATCATCTACGCGGCCTTTGGCTTCCACCAGCCCAAAAGATCCCCGCCCCAAAAAGTTTAAAAAAAAAGGCCAAAAAAATCCGGCTTTTAATCCTAAGATTAAAAGCCGGATTTTTTTTCGCCGTCGCGAGCGGGATTTTTGGGCTCGTTTAGAGTCTGAAATCGCGGTCGCCGTGCTGGATGGCCGTGAGGTGTTCGGCGACCAGGGCCCGGATCTTAAGGTTGGGGACGTGATGGATCTCGTTTTCGATTAGGGCGTTACCCAGCTCCAGGGTGTGGGGCGAGGCGTAATCCATCAAGTATTCCTTAAGGGTCATGAGGGCGTTTGGATGGCAGCAATTTAGGATCTTGCCGCTCTTGCAAAGGGCCATGAACCGGTCCCCGGTGCGGCCTTCGCGGTAGCAGGCCGTGCAAAAACTGGGGATGTGGCCTAGTTCCATAAGCCAGCCAATGACCTCATCGAGGCTGCGGTTGTCGTTTACGTCAAACTGGGTGGAATTGTCATCCTCGGCCTCGGGTTCATAGTAGCCGCCAACGCTAGTGCGGCTGCCCCCGCTAATTTGGGATATGCCAAGATCCAGAACCCTCTCGCGGCACTCCTTACTCTCCCTGGTGGAGACGATCATGCCGGTGTAGGGGACGGAGATGCGCACGCAGGCGACGATTTTGGCGAACTGGTCATCGGAGATGCCGTTCGCGAACTGTTCGGGGTCGATGTCCTCGGCCGCCCTAATCCTGGGAACGCTGATGGTGTGGGGACCCACGCCGTGGGCGGCTTCCAGGTGTTCCGCGTGCATCAAAAGGGCGGCGAACTCGTAACGGTAGAGTTCCAAGCCAAAAAGAACCCCCAGGCCCACGTCGTCTATGCCGCCGGTCATGGCCCGATCCATGGCCTCGGTATGCCAGGCGTAATCGTGCTTGGGCCCGGTGGGGTGCAATTGCTCGTAACTTTTGCGGTGGTAGGTCTCCTGGAAAAGGATGTAGGTGCCGATGCCGGCTTCCCGGAGTTTGGCGTAGTTTTCAACCGTCGTCGCGGCGATGTTGACGTTGACCCGGCGGATGGCCCCGTTTCGATGCTTTATCGAGTAGATGGTCCCGATGCTCTCTAGGATATACTCGATGGGGTTCATGGTGGGGTGTTCGCCGGCCTCCAAGGCCAAGCGCTTATGGCCCATGTCCTGAAGGGCCGTGACCTCGCGAACGATCTCTTCCTGGGTCAGCTTTTTTCTGGAGATGTGCTTGTTTTTCTGGTGGTAGGGGCAATACAGGCAACCGTTCACGCAGTGGTTGGAAAGGTAAAGCGGGGCGAACATGACGATGCGGTTACCGTAAAAATCTTGCTTGATTTGCCGGGCCAGGGAGAAGATCTCCTCGTTTTTGTCCTCGAGCTCGCAGTCTAGAAGCACCATGGCCTCGCGGTGGGTCAGCCCGGTCCGCTCCCTGGCTTTGGCCAGGATCGAATCGATCAGGGCGACGTTCTTGGCGTTCTTTCGGGCGTACTCGAGGGTGTCTAGGACCTCGTTGTGGTCGATGAATTCGGTGGCCTTACTGGACTTGGGATCATACATTTTAAAAAAGCCTCCTTCCGGGTCGGGCGGTCCTTCCCCGTTAGCGATTGAAACGAAAAACGGCCTTTCAGATGGCCTGTCGGGCCTCGCCGGTAAGGCCGGCATAATCGCCGCGGGTCACGGCGATGTCGTAACCGATATCGCGCATGCGGCGCTGGATGCAAAAACGGCATTCGGCCGCTTCGTCACCGGTACAAATTTTGTTGTCGTATAAAAGGTATTTGTTTCTGACGCCCACCGGGGAAAGGTTGGGCATGATGACGTTGGCCCCGGCCATGACGCCTTTTTCCCGACCGGTGGGCGAAATGGTGCCCAGGGCGGTGGTGGCCGGAAGAAGGAGTTTGGGATCGATTAAGCGCAAAATACCCAAAAGAAAAACGGTCAATTCCAAGGCGCCCGAGGGCTCATTGGCAAAGGGCGTGTCTTTGTGGGCGATGAAGGGGCCGATGCCCACCATGTGTGGTTTGAATTCCTTAATGAAAAGAAGATCGTCAACCAAACAGTCGGTGGTTTGCCCGGGACTTCCCACCATGAAACCGCAGCCCACCTGGTAGCCAATGTCCATGAGGTTTTGGAGGCAATCGAGCCTGGCCCTCAAAGACATGTTGGCCGGGTGGAGTTTGGCGTAATGGGCTTCGTTTCTGGTCTCGTGGCGAAGCAGATACCTTTCCGCGCCGGCCGCGAAAAGACGCCGATAGCTTTCTCGCGATCTTTCCCCCAATGACAAGGTGATGGCGCAGTCGGGGTAGCCGTTTTTTATGGCTTTCACGATTTCGACCATGCGATCGTCAGTATAGTGGGGATCCTCGCCGCCCTGGAGGACAAAGGTCCTAAAACCCAATTCGTAACCCTGCTCGCAACAAGAGAGGATCTCTTTGAGGCTTAGGCGATACCTATCGGCTTCAAGGTTGCTTTTGCGGATGCCGCAATAAAGGCAATCGTTTTTGCAATGATTGGTAAACTCGATTAAGCCCCTAAGGAAAATGTCTTTGCCATAAACCCGGTGCCGAACCTCCTGGGCCCGTTCAAACAAGCGCTCGGCCACCTGGGGGTTTCTACCCTCGATTAGGCAAGCGAATTCCGACCTGGACAAAGTCCCGTTGGCCCGCAGTTTATCGACCAGCGACAATGGTGAAATCATGTTTTTTCCCATTTTTTTATCGAAGATTAATCGTCGTTCGTGATGAAATTCGAATAGGCGATTTTGGCCGTGACGCCGGGGAGTTTCCCAATCTTTCCGGAAATGGCGCTTATCACGCTTTCCGGGGCGTCCACGGCCACGCTTATGATGTTAATCTTCCGTTGGCTATACGGTATGCCCATTCGGCCGATGACGTATTCCGAATAGTTGTGAAGAACCCGGTTAAGCTCTTCCACGGAGTCAGGATTCTCAACCACAAGACCAATGATGGCCACCCTCGTCTGCATAGTCGGTACTCCTTTGGAAAGGGGTTAAGGGAAAGATATGATCCGGTTTCAGGGGCTAAGCGAGATCCGTTTCGATCTCGGTTAGCCCCTGGGCCATGGCTAACCGGCATATTATATATATCGTCAAAACGACGGAAGGGCCGAACGACCGCGTTTTGCCGAGGGATTTTCAGACAAAAAAAACGCCTTTAAACAAAGGCGCTAGCTCAAACTCGTATCGAAGCGCCTTCCGTCTCGAATGTTAAGACTCAACGTCAGGTCAGGTATGTCTGAATCAAACGAACCATTTCTCGGCTCGGTTCCGCTTTAAAATATAAGTCTTGGAATTCTTTTTGTCAAGATTTTTTTTCGCCATTTGGCGAAATTATTTTACCCAGTAAAAACCTTTGGTTACTTTAAAGCCCCGTTCCCGGGCCTTTTGTCAAAATTTTAGTCCCCCGGCGCGCCGGGGGCGCTCCCGTAACGGTGGCCTTATTTTACCACGCATCCCGGGCCAAACCGCGGTATAATCGACGGCGCCACGAAAAAATAACCGCGCCCGGCCCGGCGCTTAGGCGGGTCGGGGGCTAGACGGCCCGGGGGGTTGGGGAGAGGGTTTTGAAAACGGTCAAGGTGGCCGCGGCCATCATAAAAAACGAGCGGGGCCAAATTCTCATTTGCCAAAGGGGCGCCGGCGGCAATTGCGCCTACCTATGGGAGTTTCCGGGCGGCAAACTTGAGGCCGGGGAGAGCCTGGAGGGCTGCCTAATGAGGGAGTGTTTGGAGGAACTGGAAATCGCCATCGAGGTGGAAAAATTTCTCGTTTCCACCAAATGCTCCTACCCAGATCGGGAGGTCGAGGTCTTTTTCTATTGGGCCAAAATCGTCAACGGCGCCTTGGCCATCTCGGTCCACAAAGACTATAAGTGGATTGACGTTTTGGAAATGGACCGCTACGACTTTTGCCCGGCCGATCGGCCGGTGGTCAGGATGTTTAAAAACGGGTCTCTTGGGCTTTGATTTTGGCCAAGTTATCCAAATTGTTATTGACTAAAACGTCCAAATTTTTACCATTATCTTTTTTCATGGAAACGGGTGCGACCAAAGGCGATAAAAAACCATTCATGGTTCGCCCATGGTCGTTTTTTTCGCGGCTTAGGCCCTAAGGGCGGGCCAAAAAAAATCAAAAAACGATAAAAAAATTTTCGTTGCCTTGGTTTTTAAAAAATGCTACAATTTTTTGTTAAACGGCCAAACCCCTGGGTTTGGCCA
>JAITLH010000203.1 GCA_031277995.1 Deltaproteobacteria bacterium | reverse complement strand
CAGGAGGCCATCGATCTAATCGGGAAAACGGCCATCTTGGAATTTAAGCTGGTGGATAACGGTTCGATTTCGCCCCAGGAAGCCCTTAGGGTCGGCCCCCCTCCGGGGACGGAAGTACTGTATGAAAAAGTCATCGACCCCAGGACCGGCGCCGAAACCAGGGAGCCTTTGCTTCTAAGAAAACAGCCCGAAATGACCGGCGAAAATTTGGTCGATTCCCGGGTCGTTCGCGGCCAGCAATTTGGCGAGCCCCAGGTGACCCTGACTTTCAATAGCCGCGGGGCCAGGGAGTTTGACGATCTCACTTCCAAATACGTCGGAAGGCGCCTGGCCATCGTTTTGGACAACCAGGTTTACGGCGCCCCCACGATAAAGGTCAGGATTCCCGACGGCGAGGCCTACATAGACAATCTGGGCTTGGACGAGGCCCGGGTTCTTTCCGTGGCCTTGAGGGCCGGCGCCTTGCCCGCCCCGGTCACGGTCATCGAAAAAAGAACCGTGGGCCCCTCCATGGGCCAGGATTCCATCCGGCACGGTTTTTCGGCCGGCGTCGTGGGCCTATGCCTAATCTTGGTTTTCATGCTCTTTTACTACCGGCTCTCGGGAATAGTGGCCGATCTGGCCCTGGTCTTTAACTTTCCCATAGTGTTGGGGGCCCTGGCCGCCTTTGGGGCCACCTTGACCTTACCGGGCATATTCGGTTTGGTCTTGACCCTGGCCATGGCCGTGGACGCGAACGTCTTGATCTTTGAGCGTATCCGCGAAGAGATCCGCTCCGGAAAGAGCGCCGCCGGGGCCATAAAGGGCGGCTTTGACCGGGCCTTTTGGACCATCTTCGACTCCAACATCACGACCATTCTCGCGGCCATGGTCCTGTATCAGTTTGGTTCCGGGCCCATCAGGGGTTTTGCCGTGACCCTAATCATCGGTATCCTCTCTTCCATGTTTACCTCGATCTTCGCCTCGAGATGGGTCTTCGATCTGGTCCTATACAATAGGCAAAAAATCAAGACGGTAAGCATTTGAGGCTAAGCCTTTAAGGCTTAGCCTTAAAGGCTAGGCGTTTGGGGCCGTTTGGTTGGCCCATGATTTATGAGCAAAAAGGAAGGCGCGCATAGATGTCCCTTGAAATAATTAAGCCCGGATCCAATTACAATTTCATTGGCAACCGTTACAAAGCCTTTGTCATATCCGGCCTTTTGATTTTGGCCTCGATCGTTTCCGTAATCTACCACAAGGGCTTAAACCTGGGGGTTGACTTTAAGGGCGGCTTACTTTTGCAGTTTTCCCTAACCGACGACCCCGGGGCCGAGGCCTTAAGGGAGATCTTCGCCGAGGGCGGCTTTACCATATCCAGTTTGCAAAACTTTGGCGAGGACGGAAAGGAATACCTGGTTAACGTCAGCGAGGGCCCCACCGGGGACGGGGAAAAATTGTCGGAGTCGGCCCTGGCCCTTTTAAACGAACGCTTCGGCGAGGGGAAAATCAATATCGACCGCGAGGAGATGGTCGGGCCCAAGGTCGGGGCAGACTTAAGGCAAAAGGCCCTGTACGCCATTTACTACAGTATCCTCATAATCATCATCTACATCTCCGGGCGCTTTGAGCAAAAATGGGGGACCTCGGCCATATTCGTGGCCATCCTTTTGGGCGTCATTTACCTGGTGGGTTTATTTGGCGTGGGCGTGGGCATCCTAATCTTGGTGGCCCTGGTCGTGACCCTAATTACCTGTTACATGCTAAAATTTTCCTTCGCCCTGGGCGGCATCATCGCCTTGATTCACGACGTCGTCATTACCACGGGCATATTCTCGCTTCTAAACAAAGAAATAACCCTCTCCTTTGTCGCGGCGATCCTAACCATCATCGGCTATTCCCTTAACGATTCCATCATCGTATTTGACCGCATCCGGGAAAACACCCAAAAGAACCGTAAGGGCGATCTGGCCACGCTCATAAACAAAAGCATAAACGAAACCCTGTCCAGGACCATCCTCACCTCGGGCACCACCATTTTGGCCTTACTAAGCCTGTACTTTTTGGGCGGGCCCGTTAACCGCGACTTTGCCCTGGCCCTTTTAATCGGCGTCGTGGTCGGGACCCTCTCCTCGATCTTTTTGGCCTCGCCGATCCTCCTTTTGTGGGAAAAGAAAACCCCCGAGCTCCCCGCCAAGGCCAAGGCGGCCGGGGATTTGGCCTTAAAATCGGGCAAAGCCAAACTGGCCAAGGGTGACGCCTAAGACCAGGGCTTAGGGGCCCAGGGCGGCCATGGACTTAGGGGCCTGGGACGGTCAAAATCGCCCAAACCCATTTTCGCCTTAAAAAAACCGCCGGGAGCGCGCGCCCGGCGGTTTTTTTTGTCCCGCGAAAAAAATTTCTTGACATAAATTTTTTATCGGTCTAATATTTATTCAATAAAATTTGAGCTCTATTCGCAGTTCTCGCTAAAGGCCGGAAGACTGTTTGTCTTCCGGCCTTTTTTCTTTTTTTGGGCCAAGCTTTTCCGACTAAAACCGTAAACCAAGCTTCGTTTTAACTTTTTACACCGTGAATTTTTACTTTTGGGAGTTTTTCATGAAAAAATTATTTCTTTTAATGATTCTTTTAGTAACGGCCCTGGGCCTTTTGGCCGGCCCCGCGGCCTGGGCCCAGGAGCTACCCAAGGAGGTCCGTTTCGCCTACCTAAACGGTCCCCGGCCCTGGATCTTGGGCAAAATCGACGGCTCCTTTGACAAGGCCTTGGGGGTCCCGGTCAATTGGATTAGTTTCCCCAGCGGTCCCCCGGCCCTGACGGCCTTGGCCGCCGGCGAGGTCGATATCGTTCGGGTGGGCTGCGTTCCGGTCACCTCGTTTCTCACCAAAAAAGTGCCCTTGACGGTCATCGGCATCGCCGGGGTCATCGATAAAAGCGAGCGTTTGGTGGCCAAAAACGCCATTAAAACCATCAAGGATTTGGAGGGCCACGCCGTCGCGACGGTGACCGGATCCACGGCCCATTACGCCCTTTTGGCCGCCTTCAAAGTCCACGGCGTGGACGCGAGTAAGGTCAAACTCGTAACCCTAAATCCCGGCGATCAAGTGGCCGCCTGGAAGCGCGGCGACATCGACGCTTCCTATATCTGGGGACCTTTTTGGCACGATCTGGAAGAGGACGGCGGGCACATTTTGCTTTCCTCGGGGGATCTCAACAAAGACGGTTATTACCTCTTTAACGCCTACGTGGTCTCGAACGATTTCGCCAAAAAATACCCCGAGCTGGTCTCGAAATTTTTGGGCGCTTTCGAGGATACCGTCAAGCGTTACCAGGCCGATCCCGACGGTTCGGCCGCCCTCATCGCCAAGGAACTGGCCCAGGACGTTGAGGGGGCCAAGCAGACCCTGGCCGGCCTACGCTACCTAAGCCTAAAAGAGCAGCTGGAAACCCAGTGGCTAGGGGACGGCTCGGCTACCCAATCCGGCATAGCCAAGAGTTTTTCCGACCAGGCCGTTTTTTTGGTCGAGCAAAACGAGCTTAGGCAAAGGGACGTCCCCCCGTCCTTCGCGCCGTTTATTGACGTAAGCTACACCAAAAAGGCCCTGGGCCAATGATTGGCTCCAGCGTATCCCCCGGCCTTTCCCCGGGCCTCTCCCCGGGGCTGGCCGTCTTAATAAGCGTTTCGTCGGTCCTCCTATTTCTGGGCGCTTGGTATGTCTGCGGCCGTTTGGAGCTTCTAAGTTCGGCCATCTTGCCGCCCCCGGAAGAAATATGGTACACCACCGTCGACATTCTTCGATTCGGCTACCACCAAATCCCCTTATGGAAGCACGTTGGGGTCAGCCTCCTAAGGGCCCTTACGGCCTTCGCCTTGGCCATTTGCGCGGGCGTTCCCCTGGGGCTGGCCATGGGACTATTCCCGGTCCTGTCGTCGGCCCTGGAGCCCTTCGTCCAGTTTTTTAGGCCCCTACCCAAAATAGCCTTAATCCCTTTGGCCATTCTCTGGCTGGGGATTGGCGAGGTCTCCAAAATCTTCCTGATTTTTCTTTCGACTCTGTTTACCGTGGTGGTCGGCAGCGCCGCCTCGGTAAAAACCGTTTCCAGAGGAAAACTTCGCCTCGGGGCCGCCCTGGGCACCAACTCCTGGCAGCTTATCTACCACATAATTTTGCCCGCCTCCTTGCCCGAGATCTTTACCAGCGTCCGCTTGGCCATAGGCGTGGGTTGGACCACCTTAATCGCTTCCGAAATGGTGGCCGCGGATTCCGGCATGGGCTGGATGGTCATGAACGCCAGCTCCTACATGAGGACCGATCTGGTCTTACTGGGCATCATACTTTTGGGCGTCACGGGCTACCTTCTCGACTACGCGCTGGTTTTAATCGAGCGCCTGGCCGTACCGTGGGCCGGCAAAGAATGACCGCCAATTCGGCCGGGTTTTTAGAAAAAAATCCGGCCCAATTTGGCCAAAATCGCCAAAAAACGCCCCAAGGAGAATCGATGGTTTGCCTCGATCCCATCCTAAACGACGGCTCCTTTACGGCCGGGGAAAAGCCCCCGGCCACCGGATCCTTAATCGTCTTTGAAAACGTTTTTCACCGTTATCCGGGCCGCGGAAAACAACCGCCCACCGAGGCGGTTTATGACTTTTCGGCCGCCCTCGATCCGGGCAGTTTGGTCTGTTTATTGGGCCCCGCGGGCTGCGGGAAATCCACCGTTTTAAACATCCTGGCCGGGTTTGAAAAACCCTCCCAAGGCCGGGTTTTGGTCGACGGAAAAGAGGTCAAAAAACCCGGTCCCGACCGGGGCATGGTCTTTCAGGAATCGAATTTATTGCCCTGGCGCAAGGTCATGGAAAACATCACTTTCGGACCGGATTTGGCCGGGGAACCCAAGAAAGCCACCCTCAAAAAAGCCGAGAGATTCATAAAACTCACCGGCCTTTCCGGCTTCGAAAACCACGCCCCTTACGAACTTTCCGGGGGCATGAAACAGCGCGTGGCCCTGGCCCGGGCCTGGATCTCGGAGCCCCCGATCCTGGTCATGGACGAACCCTTCGGGGCCCTGGACGCCCAGACCAGATTGGACATGCAGGAACTCTTGGTCAGGGTCTGGGAGAAAACCGGATCGACCATTTTATTCGTCACCCACGACGTCGACGAGGCCCTGTTTTTGGCCGATCGGATCCTTATTATGTCCCCCAGGCCGGGGACTAAGATTCTGGACCTTACTTTGCCCCTACCCAGGCCCCGGGTCTACGAAAACCTCGTCGTCAACCCCCAATACGCCACGCTCAAACGGGAAATCTTACTGGCCATGAGACGTCCCGATTACGCCATCTAAAAGCGCCACGGCGCTTTTTGACGGCCCTTAGGTTAACCATGAATCTGCATAAATTCCCCCGCCGCGGCTACGTCAAAAGCCCCACGCCCATCGAATTTCTGCCGCGCTTAAGCCAAATTCTCCAAGTGGACGTTTTCGTCAAAAGGGACGATCTGCTGGAGGGCTGTTTGGGCGGCAACAAAACCCGCAAGCTCGATTTTTCCATCGCCAAAGCCCTAAGCCAAGGGGCCGACGCCATCGTCACCTGCGGGGCCATCCAGTCCAACCACTGCCGCTTGACCCTGGCTTGGTCCATTCGGGAAAACCTCGATTGCCACCTAATCCTAGAAGAGCGGGTCAAGGACACCTACGACCCCCGGGCCTCCGGCAACAACTTCATCTTTAACCTCCTGGGGGCCGCTTCCATCAAAATCGTTCCCGGCGGCGCCGACGTCCAATCCGAGATGGAGGCCCTTTCAAACGATCTTCTTTCCAAGGGCAAAAAACCCTTCGTCATCCCGGGCGGCGCCGCCGATCCCATTGGGGCCCTAGGCTACGCCGCCTGCGCCCAGGAGATAACCGCCCAGTTACTCGAAAGCGATTACGGCTTAACCCATTTGGTTTGCGCGAGCGGCAGCGGCGGCACCCAAGCCGGGCTCCTGGCCGGTTTCGCGGCCTCCAATACGCCCCTAAAAGTCATCGGCGTAAACGTCAGAAGGCCCACCAAAAAAGCCCAAGAAGATCTGATAAAAACCCTTACCGCCGACACCCTAAAACTTCTTGATTGCCCCCACCCCCTGGACCCCAAACTGGTCCTCTGCTTGGAAAAATACCTGGGGCCCGGTTACTCCCTCCCCTCGCCCCAAACCCTGGAAGCCGTGCGGCTCCTGGCCAAAACCGAAGCCATCCTGGTTGACCCGGTCTATACGGGAAAGGCCCTGGCCGGCCTAATGGATCTTGCCCGAACGGGCTACTTTAAAAAGGGCGAAAGGGTTCTCTTTCTCCATACCGGGGGCTTCCCGGCCCTTTTTGCCTACCTTGACCAATTTCCCGACCTAATTGGCCCCGCCTTTAAAGGCTAATTAGCCCTTAAAGGCCGGGGCCGCTTGGTTCAAAGGCTAAGCCAAATGACCACCAAACCAGCCCAGGTTAATAACCCATCGTGGCGGGCCCTGGAACCATCCCTATCCGAGGTGGGCCGGAAATACCCCAACTTTCCGCCAGCGGTCCTTTTAAAAACCGACGTTCAACGCCGCGGGGTAACCTATTCGCCCGAGGCCCTGGCCCAGGTCGATCCGGCCCGCCACATGACCACCATCCGGAGTAATTACTACGATAGCGATCGGCCCATCCCCATATCGCTGACCCTAAACGACGGGACCAGTGTGTACCTTGAGGGTTTTTTAGCCGATTCCCACCGCGAGCCCTACCTAGTCGATCATGATGGCCAAAACGCTTACCTAGTCGATCAAGGCCAAGCCCTTGGCCAAGTCACCTACTGGGAAAAACCGGCCTTCTACGACAAACGTACCAAAAGCGGCAAACCCATGTGGCAAATCGTCTCGGCCCGGCCCCAACGCCACACCATTCACCCCAAACAATACTGCGACTTTTGGAAACTCAAAGGCCAGGGCTGTAAGTTTTGCGCCATGGACGCGAACTATCGAAAAAACCGCAAGGACCCCCGCCTCTCGATCCCGGACATCGTCGAGACCATCGCCGAGGCCCTAAAAGAACCCGGGTCCAGCCAAAGCCTCTTTCTGACCGGGGGTAGCCTCCTAACCCTCCCCCCAAACCAAAAGAGCCCAGAACCCCTCTCCGGGGCCCTCTCGGAGGCCCTGCCAGACCCATTGGAGGGCGAGTTGGAACTTTACCTGGGTATCCTCAAGGCCCTGGGCGCTCTTTTTAAAAGCCCAAAATTTCCCAGTCAGCTCATCGCCACGGCCTTTAACGGCAAACAGCTTAAGCGTCTTTACGACGAGACGGGCCTGATGTCCTATACGGCCGACCTGGAAGTCTTAAACGAAAGGCTCTTTGATTGGATCTGCCCGGGGAAGTCCAAGCTCATCGGCTACCGGGGTTGGAAGGAAAGGCTTTACCGGGCCGCGGAAATCTTTGGCCCAGGGAACGTCAATACCGGCATCGTGGGCGGCGTGGAACTAGCTCGGCCCAAAGGTTTTGCCACCGAGGGCGAGGCCCTCGGGGCCACTTTGGCCGAGGCCAAGGAGCTTATCGAAAACGGCGTTTGGGTGGTCTCCTGCGTTTGGCGCGTTTTAGAAGGCTCGGTCTTTTTTGGCCAAAAAACCCCCAGCCTAGACTACTACGCGGCCCTCTCCCTGGGGCTAAACAAGCTCCGGCAAGAGGCCAACTTTTCGGTCGATCTGGACAATTACCGGCGCTGCGGCAACCACCCCGACACCGATTTGGCCCGGGCCTAAAACCCAAAAATCAGCCAAGAATCCCCTGGCGCATTTGGCCAAAAACACCCGTTTTTGGCCCAAACCCGGCGATTTTGGCCGGTGATTTTTGGCCAAAAAATGAAATTTTTGCCTAAAAATCCCTGATCCAAAACGGGCGATTTTGGGGTTTTTCGGGGTTTTTTTTCGAAGGCCCGATGGGCTTTTTTAGCGTTTTTCAAGGGTGGGGAGAGGATGGAAACGACACTGAATCGGGAGATTATCGAGCTCGTAAATAGTCCCGGGACCATAAAAATATTGGGCACGGTGGACGCGGATGGGGCGCCCCGGTTGGCCGTCAAGGAGTCCTTGAGGGTTAACGGCCAGGGCTTACTCGAGTACGACGAGCTAATCGAAACCTCGGAAACGAACCGGAACGTTTTGCGGGCATTGTGGTTTGGCGGGACGGTTAGGGCGCTTTTGGTAACCCCGGGCGGGAATAGCCATTGGATACTGGCAAGGCCCGTTAAGACCCTGGTTTCGGGGGAACTTTTTAGGAAGCGCTATGAAGCCATAAGGGCTTCGGGTAGGGATTTGGATTTGGGCGCCGTCTGGATCTTGGAACCCATAAGCTTTTTTGAAAACGGCTTGGAAAAAAGGCGCCTGGAGGAAGAAGCCAAGCATCCCCTCCTAAGGCACCTTGACCGCCTGGCCGTCGTTTAAGGCCCAAAAAAAACTACCCCTCGGGGTAGTTTTTTTTGGGTTATTGGCCTAGGAGGCGGCTTCCTTTTTGATTGGGTAGGAGCCGCAAACGGCCAAAACGGGGAATTGGCCCAAACGGACCACGCGATCGGTCGTGGAACCGACCATCAGTTTTTCGATAAAACCGCGGCCGTGGACGCCCATGACGATTAAATCGACGTGGTTTAGGATGGCGTATTTGTTTAGCTCATCGTGGGGTTGCCCGGCCAGGACCACGAGATTGACCTGATCCTTTTGGTCGTCGGGGATGTAGGCCTTAAGTTTCGAGGTCAGTTCCTCCAAAAGGCGATCGGCCACGGAGAGTTCCTTTTGGGGATCGACGGTTAGGATCTGATCGAGCTGCCCTTGCTCCACGACGGTCGCGACGTTGACCTTGGTGGAAAAGGCCCGGGAAAAGGCCAGGCCCCATTCGATGGCCGTGTCGGCGTCTTCGGAAAAATCGCAAGCGATCAGGATCGATTCGATCCGGTGCAACGAAGCCCTTTCATGGGGCAGGGAGCCGGGCACGATAAAAAAGGGCACGTTTAGGGTGCTCATGAGTTTTCGGCTAACCGAGCCCAAAAGGAGGCGCTCCAAGCCGGACCTAACGTGGGTCGCGGCCACCAAAAGGCCGGCCGAATAGTCATCGACGACCTGCTGGATTTCCTTGGCCGGGTAACCTATGGAAATGCAAAGTTCCCAGTCGACGCCCTCGATGTGGGCCAGGATGTCAGCCACCTGGGTTCGGGTAGACTGCTCAACCCTAACCTTTAATTCCTGGGGATCGACCATCGATTCCCCGTAGGGGGTCACGGCCGGAAGGTCAATTATGTGGGTTATGACCAACTTGGATTTGAAGCCCTTGGCGATGTAAGCGGCCAAGGGAATGGCTTTGTTGGAGCCTTCCGAAAGATCGGTGGCGCAGACTACGGCTGGCATGGAAATCATGGCATCCTCGCTTAAGAAAAATAATTTTCACACGATTGACCCTAGCTGGGCCTCCCTTATTTTACCGCCATTGGCCCAATCTCAAAAGTGGAAAACGCGTCTAGCCCAAAAGCCCCCATAAAAAAAGTTAAGAATTTCCCCAAAAAACGCTGTTTTTACGATACCTTAACCGACCTTTTTGGGGAAGTAAGGTTACGTTTTTCCAGGGCGCCTTTGGCCCCCCTTGGGGGCGAAAAACCAAATTTTACCGGCGATTCAATTTAGAATCGCCGTTTTTCGCCTTGGCCAAGGCACCTTCGGTCGCGGCCAAAGGGCTAAATTTCAGCCAAAGCGGGAAACTTTTCCAAGGCCAAAGGCCAGGGCGATTCGCCAATGAATCAAAGGGACCAAGCCCCCGGCCAATAAAAACCGCGTGATATCAATATCTTAAGCTATTTTTTGGCCCGGCCCGCTTTTTGCGTTCCCCTAAGTCGACGCTTAGCTCCTGCATGGTTTTGTCGCTCAAACATTTGGAGCTGTCCGGGGCCCCGCTTAAAACGAGAGCCTTAGGTAGGGCCCCGATAAAAAAAAGCCCATGGAAGTTCTTGGAAGCCCATGAAAAATCTTGGAAGTCCATAAAAGTCCAGACGGTGACGCGACTTTTGGCCAAAGACGGGGGAATTTTTCGGCTATTTAAGGTGGCCATTAGAGAGAATAATTAAAGATGACCGTAATCGAAGATACCATAGAGGAAAAAGAGCGCTTAAAAGTCAGCCCCAGGGCCCTGGTCGTTTTATGCCTGGCGGGCCTGGTTTACGTCTTGGCCGCCTTGGAGCGCATCTCGCCCCCGGTCGTGGCCTTGGACATCATGAAATCGCTGGCCATTGGCCCCGATTCCATGAGCGTCATGTTTTCGGCCACTTTCTTCGTCTACGCCTTTACCCAGCCCCTGGCCGGTTTTGGGGCCGATCGTTTTGGGCCCAAACGCTGTTTGCTAACCAGCGTCGGCCTTTTGGCCTTGGCCTCGATTTGGTTCGCCAAAAGCCAATCGCACCTTTCGGCCACCATGGCCAGGGCCCTGGTGGGTTTCGCCGCCGGTTTCGCCTTTGTCCCGGCCGTGAGATTGGCCGCCAACTGGCTCCCGGGACGCTACTTTGGCCTGGCCTCAAGCTGCATATTGGCCGGCAGCGCCCTTTCGAATTTCATGGCCGGATCGCCCTTGGCCCGAACGGCCACGGCCTTTGGTTGGCGCTGGTCTTTCATGGGCATGGGCGTAATCCTGGCCGGGCTTTTTGCCCTGGTTTGGTTTGTCGTCTCCGACGGCCCAAAAAGCAAAATCGCCAAAGCCCTTGAGGG
>JAITLH010000155.1 GCA_031277995.1 Deltaproteobacteria bacterium | reverse complement strand
AGTTCAGACGTGTGCTCTTCCGATCTGAACTCCCCTTATGGCCATTATTTACTTGCCATATTGTTACCGTTAAATTTTTTTTTAATTTTTTAAAAACCCGTGTCTAGATGTTTGGTATGGTTTGGCCATTAAGTTAGTCCCTTGAAGTCAGGCCGTTAAAAATGCTACGATCCAATGGGTTTAAAGCCAAGTCCGATTCCCAGGGCTTGGCCCTTGGAATTGGACGTTAACGTTTAAAAGCGCCCCAAACGGGGGCGAATCGAGGAAGACCATGGCTGATTACGATTTGATTGTCATCGGGGCGGGACCGGCCGGTTTGACCGCGGCCGTGTATGGGCGCAGGGCCGGTTTGGGCGTATTGGTATTGGAAAGGACCATCGCCGGAGGCCAGATGCGGCTTACCGGGGATATAGAGAACTGGCCCGGGGCGGTGGTCACTACCGGGGAAGAGCTATCCGAGGCCATGCGTAATCAGGCCCAGGCCTTTGGAACTGAATTTAAAGACGCCATGGTGACGGGAATCGAGGTCGCGGCCAAGGGCGGTTTAGGGCACACCGTAAAAACCAACGTCGGGGATTTAAAAGCCCCGGCCATAATCGTTGCCACCGGGGCCTATCACAAAAATCTCGATTCCGACAAAGCCCGGGAAATGGCCGGCCGGGGGGTGAGTTTTTGCGCCATTTGCGACGGGGGTTTTTATCGCGGGAAGGAAGTGGCCGTGGTCGGGGGCGGCAACGCCGCTTTGGAGCAGGCCATGTATTTGACCAACCACGCTTCCAAGGTTCACCTAATCCATAGGCGCGACGAATTTAGGGCCCATCGTTTGGTCCAGGACCGCTTGGACAAAAACCCAAAAATCCAAAAGCATCTAAGCCATGAGGTCCATGACATAAAAGGCACGGATGGCGTGGAAGGCCTAGTGTTAAAGGACAAAAAAACCGGGGCAACCAAAGATCTTGACGTTCCGGGCGTTTTTCTTTTTATCGGTAGCGCCCCCCACTCTGGGTTTTTGCCACCCGAAATAGAAAAAGCCCCGGGCGGCTGGATCGTGACCGACCGCGCCTTAAAAACTTCCGTGCCCGGCATCTTCGCGGCCGGCGACGTCAGGGACACCGAACTTAGGCAGATCGTGACCGCCGCTGCCGACGGGGCCCTGGCCGCCATGGGCGCTTACGAGTATCTCCAGGGATTGAAGTAGGGTAAGTTTACGCTAACGAAGGCCGGGGGGCCGTGGGGCCCCTGGGCCCCTGGGCCTTGTGGGGCCTGTCTATATCGACCGGAAAATGGCGCGCTTTCCCCTCGTTTTTCGCGTAGGCTTTGGGCGGGAAAAAATGGCCGGGTCATTTACGAACGCGGGTGACTGGACTGGGTAGGCCGGGGATTCATTTTGGGGCCGGGTGAAAGGTTTTTTTCAACTAAGATATCGATTAAGTTTATCGCTAATAATGGTAGCTCCAGTAAAAAAACTCACGAAAGGACTAGGCCATATTTTTTTTAACGGATAACTAAAAAAATATACGACCAATAACCCAAAAACAAAAGCCTAAAACCATAGGCATAACAATAAAAAAAATTTTTTTTGGCTTATAATGGAAATAACAGGGTAAAAAATTTCCATAAAAAACCCATCAAAGCCGCGCCCCCGGGCGCGATTTTGATGGGTTTTTTTGGGTTTTTGGGGGTTTTTTCGTCAGAGGGGCTTTTGGCCGCCGGGGGCGCTTTGGGCTGGGGGTTCCGGGACGTGGTAGGAACCCATGACCCGGCACTTTTGGGTTTCGGCCTCCAGGGCCTTGATGGCCCTTATGACTTTTTCGTCTTGGAAATGGCCGTCGAGTTCCAGGAAAAAGAGGTATTCCCAGGGGGAATCGACGTTGGGGCGGCTATGGAGCCTGGTAAGGTTAACCCCGGACTCGGCCAGGGGTTGAAGACACTTATACAGGCTTCCGGAGTTATGGGGAGCGCTAAACCAGAGAAGGGTGCGATCGTTTCCGTTTTGCATGGCGTCTTCCCGGCTAAAGATCAAAAAGCAGGTCTGGTTGTGTTGGAAATCTTGCAGATCCCCGCTCATGACGGTTAGGTTGTAAAAAGTGGCCAGGGACGGATGGCCTATGACGGCGCAGCTATCGTCGGAGAGGGCCAAGGTGGCCCCGGCGGCGCTCGAGACGGTGGGCCTTAGTTCAATGCCGGGCATGTTTAAGGCCAGCCAATTGCGGCATTGGGCCAGGGCCTGCGGGTGGGAGCTTATGGTTTTGATCTTGCCCAGATCGCCGTGGGCGCTCATTAAGGTCAAGCTCACCTTGAGGTTAAGCATGGCCTGGACCCTAAGGTCGGTTTTGGAGATAAGATCCAAGGTTTGGCCAACGATGCCCTCGGTGGTGTTTTCAAAGGGGACGATGGCAAAATCGGCCTCCCCGGACTCGACCACCTCAAAGATTTGGGGCAGATCGTCTTGGGGCATGAAATGGGCCAGGCGGCCAAACTGTTCCAAGGCCGCGGCGTGGCTAAAGGTTCCGGCCGGTCCCAAAAAAGCCACCTTGGTCGGGGCTTGGGCGGCCCGGCAGGCCTTGATGATCTCGGTAAAGATACTCATGACCGCTTCCGGGCCCAGGCCCTGGCCAACTTCCACGGGTTTGGCCGTTATCCTGGAAATGACCTGCCTTTCGCGGGAGAGATCCATGATGGGAAAAGAGCTTTTCTTTTTGATTTTTCCGAGTTCGATGGCTCTCTTGGCCCTTTTTTGTATGAGATCCAAGATTTCCACGTCCAATTGGTCTATCTCTTGGCGAAGGGGCCCCAAAACGGCGTCCATTTCTGAACGCTTGGGTAATTGGGTCATTTTTGTCCTCCTTGGTCGGCTAGTTTAAGGGCGCCGTCGTCTATCGTGGAGATTTTGCGGCCAAAGTGGGGGGCCAGGCGGGCCAGATCGGCCATCAGGACCCTAAAGGTCTCGGGGGTGAGGGATTCGTCGCCGTCGCAAAGGGCCAGTTCCGGGGCGCAGTGGACCTCGATCATAAGGCCGTCGGCGCCCACGGCCAAAGCGGCCCGGGACAAGGGCGCGACGTAATGGGCTTTGCCGCTGGCGTGGCTGGGATCGACGATGACGGGGAGGTGGCTTTTTTCTTTGATGGTCAAAACCGAGGAGAGGTCCAAGGTGTTGCGGGTGGAGGTTTCGAAGGTTCTGATGCCGCGCTCGCAGAGAATGACTTTTTCGTTGCCGCCGGCCAAAAGGTATTCGGCCGAACACAAAAGCTCTTCCACGGTATTCATAAGCCCGCGCTTAAGCAAAATCGGCTTTCGGGTTTTGCTTAAGCGTTTAAGCAAGGAAAAGTTTTGGGAGTTTCTGGCCCCGACCTGCAAAATATCCGCGTAGGATTCGACCAAATCGATGTCCGAGGAATCCATGACCTCGGTCACTATCCCCAGGCCGGTCAGTTCCCTGGCCTTGGCCAACATCTTTAGGCCTTCCTCGGCCAAGCCCTGGAAGCTATAGGGCGAGCTTCGGGGTTTAAAGGCGCCGCCCCTAATGATGTGGGCCCCGGAGATTTTCACGTCCCAGGCCGTTCCCAGCATCTGGGGATCGGCCTCAACCGAGCAGGGCCCGGCCATGACCACGAATTCCTCGCCGCCGATGGAGTAATTGCCTAGCCTAATGACCGAATCGTCGGGATGGGTCAGGCGACTGGCTTGCTTGTAAGGGGGGAGTTTTTTGGGGGCCGGCGCGGCCAAATTGGCCTGGCCTGACGGGGCAGACGGGGCTGACGGGACTGACTGGGGCGACTTCTCCGACGGGGGCGCCTCGACGGTAACCGCCGGTCGGTGGGCCTGGGCCTCGGCGGTTGGCTGGTTTTCGGGATTACTGGACATTTTGGTGTCTCTCCTCTAAACGGATTGATGTTAACGGTTATTGAGAATATTAAAAAATAAAGTTTAAAAAATCTTTTTAAACTATTAAATATAGAAACTTAATTTATTTATTGGACAAAATCTCTTAAGCGAGAACTTTTTCTTCAGGCCCTTAAGACAAAAAAAAGCCGTTGACGGGTATCGTCAACGGCCCAAAAGTGAAAATTTCACGTCGCGGCTTAGGCGATACCCCCGTGTGAGTCATAAAAATAAAAGTAGAAAAAGTTAAACTGGGGACGGATCGTCAGCGTATGGCCACCGCTTTGCCAGCTTAATAAGGGGGGCGCCATCTCGGCGGTTGTTAGATAAGATTTCATCAGTGGGTTTATCGTCTCATTTTGTGGGTATCCAGCTCCGCGGCTGTGACATAGTATTCCTTAGCCAAAAAGTGTACTCTCGGTTTTTCCCTTTGTCAAGGAAAAAATAAAAAAACCCCCCGGCCCAAGCTCGAACCAGACCTCGTAATGATCCGGCATAGTCGCCCAAACCGAGGGGTTGGCTTTATTGCCCAAAACCATTGGGCGCTTTCTTACGCCCTTTTCCCAACTGCGTAAACAAAGCGATTATTCGATTGCCCCAAACCAAAACCAAAGCCAGCCCAAACCAACCAAGCCGCGCCCAAACCAACCCAACCCCGGCCATCAAGGCCAACCGCGCCCAACCGCGCCCCAAACTTCCGGCCCGCTCAAGGGTTTTGCGAGGTTAAATACTGGGAGCTTGAGAGGTTAACCACTTCCACGCGCCTATTGCGGCCATCCTCGGGATCGATGTTAGGCAGGGGTTGCGATTCGCCCAGGCCTTCGATGGGCAGTTGGTTGGAGCTAATGTCGTAGTTTTCCATCAAATATCTTTGGACCGATAAGGCTCGGCGCCTGGAGAGATCGAGATTGTATTCGTAACTACCCTTGGCGTCGGTATGGCCTTCCAGCCTAAACCTACTTCCGGAGAGTTCCTGGGAAGTCAAGGCCCGGCCCAGGGTATTTAAAACGTCCCTGGCTTCGGAGGTCAAGACGTCTTTGTCAAACTCAAAAAGGATGTTTAGGGCTAACCTGGGCTGATCGTCACCCTCGGGCTCGTTTAAATATTCCTCCGGTGGCGGGGTGCCGCCCCGGGCGATGGTTAGGGCCGCCCTTTGCTCCGGGGTATAGGCCGGGCGCCTGGCCCGGCGGCCGGGGCTTAGGGCGTCGATCATCTGGTTTAAGGTGGGATCGTCCACCCCGGTCAAATCGGTTAACCTTCGGCGATTTACGTACTGGAAGGGGTAATTAATGAAAGTCCAACGGGGTAACGGAAAATCCGAAAAGGGCGGTTCTTTGCTTTCAAAGGCCCCGCTTCCGTCGTAGTCAACCACCTGGTAATCCCAGGGATCGTCAAGATCGTGATCGGCCACGTAGCAAAAAACCCGGCCGTTGTGGCTAAGCCTAAGGGCCCGCCCTTCGCCGTCCCTTAAAATAAATTCTTCCCTCCGGGTCTCCTCGCCCTCGACGGTGATGTCAAAATCAATCATCTCGTCGGAAGTCCTAAGGGCCCCATACAGGGCGGGTTTTTGCCAACCGTGGGGAAAATAATCGTGGTGGTTAGTCATGGCTTGAATACTACTAGATCCTCCAATAAGTAACCATAGGCTACTTAAAATAACTAAAAGGAGAGATATTGTAATATTTTTATGCCGCATTTATATTCACTCGTTAATGACCAGGCCAACAAAACAAAAAAAACCGTAAACGCCCGGGCCAAAAAAAACCAACACCCGTAACCGCCACCCATGGCCAACTCGAGTCCGGCCTGGGCTTAAAAGCCTGGATCCTGGCCAAGGCCCTAGGGTGGGGAGACCCCGGCCTTCTGATTTGCTTATCGGCAAGTTGACCTTGTTAGATAATTAATCCGCTCATCCCAACCAAAAAACGGCTATTTATTAGCTACTTAGAATACCGTCGGCTATTTTAAAACCATTGGTTGAAAAAAAAATGGCCCTAGGCGAAAAAAAATTTCGCTTGACCCCTTGCTTTTTGAAATGGAATGATTACAATATGCCATATCAATTCCCTCCCCGCGTTTTCGACCACTGACAAGGTGTTTTCGATGGGATTAGGCCTCGCCTTTTACCCCGTCGGCTAAAAGTCCGTCTCTACGGACGCTTGGCCATGGGCTTGTAAACCGCGAAGAGTTCCATATAATATATCGAAAGAGATAGTCGTCGAATCCCCCAATAGCCCGATCTTCTTTGGCTACTTTTCCTAGACACAAATCCTAGGCTTGGCCTATCAATTTCCCTAGACCTCCCGTGGGGCCCCATGACATTGGCCCGCGCTTGGTCTTTGGGCCTTGGCTTGGCCTCTCGTTGGCGGCTTGGCACCCGCTTTCGCGAGGGCCCTTGACCTGGGCTTGGCCTCTCGTTGGCGGCTTGGCACCCGCCCGCGCTTGGTCCCTTGGCCAACTTTGTGGCGCTTGGAAGATGACTTGGCCTCTTTGGTTGGCCATGTCTTGGGCTTTCGCGTTTTTTCCTTTGCCTTTGGTTTGGAAGGCCATCGTTTTGGATCTAACGCGGGGAGCGGGTAATCGGAAGTGACTTGGCCATTGGCCTTTCGTTGGCGGCTTGGCACCCGCCCGCGCTTGGTTTCACGGCCATTAAGATGAAAAGTGACTTGGCCCTTGGCCTTTCGTTTGGCGGTATTGGGTTCCGCCCGCGCTTGGTTTCACGGCCATTAAGATGAAAAGTGACTTGGCCATTGGCCTATCGTTGGCGGTATTGGGTTCCGTCCGCGCTTGGTTTCACGGACATTAAGATAAAAAGTGACTTGGCCATTGGCCTTTCGTTTGGCGGTATTGGGTTCCGTCTACGCGAAGGTTTCTTGGCCTTGGCTTG
>JAITLH010000064.1 GCA_031277995.1 Deltaproteobacteria bacterium | reverse complement strand
CCCAGAGCTTTTTGGACTTTTTCGCGAACTACGACCTAAACGCGGCCAGAAACTATACCGAACATAGGGCCTCGTTTGGCATGGGCTTCGAGTTCTAAAAAACCCATTCGCCTTTTCACCAAAGGGCGGGATCGACTTTCGCGGTCGATCCCGCCCTTTGGCTTTTTTTCGCCTTGGGCGGCAACCAAGACTGAATTATTTACGTTTTAGGCTTTTTAGCGATAACATTGGAAAAAGGTAGAAATAATGGGGAGATTTACTGAGCGTACAAAAAAAACGGAAGATCGAAGAGCGTTATCCAGGCGGGAAATCATGATTTGGCGCGATCGGGAGACAAATTTGTTTTTTTGCGAGAAATAGCGACGACTATCTTTTATAATACTTAATTAATCAAAAATTGAAAAATATTTTTACATAAAAGTATATTTTAGCTAAGCATAAAATTAAATACTCTACCAAGAGCCTTGAGCGCGGGCAAAAAAACAACCCCCCTTGCCAATTTCCCTGCCAAAAGGGATTTTTTTAATCATTTACTTAAAAATTAACCTTACTTGACCTCTCTCCCCCATCTCCAAAAAAACCCCCCCTAGCCCCGCCCTTGGGGCAAAATCCGACCAAAGGGCCTTTGGAAACGCGCCCGTAATGGGCCTTGAGAGTCTTGCCGGAGCGTTTTAAATGACCCGCGGCTAGGGGGTGGAAGCAAAAAAGGCCCAGAAATCGCCTCTGGGCGGGATTTATTTTTATTGTTTAGGGTATTTAAGTTTTTCCTTATAACGGCGGTTTTCGGGTAATGGTCGGGACAATTTACCCTATGATGGCCGAAAACTTTGTCCGGGGTTCACCGGGCCAAGGGAATTGGGAGTAATTTTGGTTCCCGGGGATTTTTTTGGGGGCAAGGCCAAAAAAAACCCCTCCGCCTCGCCCTTGGGCAAAACCCGACCAGAGGTCCTTTCGAAACATGCCCGCAAACGGGTCTGAGAGGCCCACCGGCGCGTTTTAGGTGAGAGGTGGCTAGGGGAGTGGCGGGGTAAGCGAAAAAGGCCCAGGAAGCGCCCCTGGGCCAGGGTTGGGAATTTTAAAATGGGAGAGGTATGGGGCTAGTTTTTAACCAGGGACAGAAAAACCGTGAGGCCCAATAAGTCGGCGCTTCCGCCTGGGCTGATGTTTCTGGATATGAATTCATTTTGGAGGGCTTCAATCATGGCCCGGCCGGTGAGGGTACGCGTTCCCCCGGCGGCCATAATCTTGGAGGCCTTCTCCCGGACCTCGAAAAGGACCTCGGGGGAGTGCCGATGAACTATGGTGGTGTCCTGGCAATGACCCATGATCTCGATAAGGGCGTTAACCAAGCGATCGTTTTGGGACAAGTCTTTCGAGTTTTCGTAAACGGGGAGGGCGCGATCAAACACCGTGGGGAAACCGGCTTGGGCCTCGGCCCTAATTCCGGAGATATTATGATCGAGCCAGATTTTTTCGCCGTGGGTGGGCTGGGTTTTTTGAAGCAATTTGGTTCGATCAAGGTCCGAGGAGATTAAATCCCTGGTCATGGCGCGAATGATCGAGGGGACGTCCAAAAAACTTCCACGCGTATAGAGGGTTTTGGCGACGGCGGCCAGGCTAAGGCCAAGCAAAAATATGGCCCCCTTGTGGGTATTGACGCCCTGGGTTTTTAGGAACATGGCCCGTTCGGCTTCCTTGCCAATTTCCCGAATGGTCAGAAATATTTCTTCCTCCGATTGATTCGAGTAACCGGCCGCGGCGATTAAAACGAAATACTTTGTTAAGGCGCCCACGCTATCGACAAAGGTGTAATAATTCATGTCCCGATGGGCCCCGTTGGATACGGGGGAGACCAGCCCGGGAGCGGGGAAGCGGGAAACTTCGTAAATCAAGGACTGGGCGGCCAGGGAAGCCAGATCTTGGGCCAAATCGAAATTTTCGGCCGTTAAAAGGCCGGAAAACTTCGAATGGGAGATTGGAAACGAGAGGGGCTGTTGGGCTTTCGCGGGTGGCCTGGGCGCTTTGGCGGCGGGGTTTTCAAGGCCAGAAAGATCGGCTCCGGCCTGGGCCGAGGGGCTGGGCGCTTTGGCGGCGGGGGATTCAAGGGTAGAAAGATCGCAACCGGCCGGGGCCGAGGGGCTGGGCGCTTTCGCGGCGGGGCTTTCAAGGCCAAAAAGATCGCCCCCGGCCGGGGCCGAGGGGCTTTCGAGGGTAGAAAAATAACCCTCGGCGATTTTAGTAAGGCGGCTTAAAACCTCAGCGGCGGTATGTTTGGCCGACCTTCGGCAAAGGGAAACCTGATCCGAGCAAATGACGCAGGTTCTTTTTGAACCCCCAAGGTCATCGCGGCTTAAGGGGGCGCCCAGGTGGTCAAAAACGTCAAGGTCTAGCAAACGGCCCAGGGGATGGTCGTTTTCGATGTCCATGGCTAGGCGTTTTAGGCAAACCGGGTCGGCCTTAACCAATAAGAAAGATACGTAACCGGCCGGGGATGAATCCATTTCCCTAAAAAGGATCCGCAGGTTGTTTTCGTTTAGTTTTCTCTCCAGTTCGCCCAAGCCCACAGACAAAACCTGGGACCAAATTTGGGCGGTCTTGTCAGGTCCCGGCACGTTTACGGAAAGGGAAATCAGCGGCGCCCCATGGGCTTTGGTTAACTCCGTTTGCCTTAGGTAACGTTTTTCCCGGCCCTCCAAAATAGCCCCTATTTGGTTTGGGTTATTGACCGTTCGCTTTGGGCTCTCCACTTTTTTTGCCTTTTTTACTTAAATAATTAACTAAAGGGAGTGATCGGGCTAAAAAAATAAAACGCTATGAGCTTGCGCCAGGCTGGGGCCGGGCCGTGGCCGGTGCCGGGGGTCCTGGGCCGGGGCCGGTGCCGGGGGGCCTGGGCCGGGGATTGGGCCGCCAAACTCCCTAAGGCCTTGGGGCTTATGGGGTTTGGCTTTGGAGATAGGCCAGGGTGGGGGCCGGGACCATGGCGGAAACGGTATCCCAGTCAAGGGCCTTCCAAGCCGCCCGGACCAGGGAAGCGCTCACGATTTGGTTATTTATGGCCAAGCGGGGGACGACTTTAACCTCGACCCCCTTGGCGGGGAGAAGGTCCAATAGGGCTTGGTTATAGGCCCGGGTAATGTCGCAGGTGGGTTCTTCCCCAACGTAGCGGCAAACGACGTTTAGGGCCGGGGCGATTTTTTCGGCGAAAATGGCCGCGTCAAGCCGGGTTTGGGCCAGGAGGCCTCGGTCTTTTTTTAAAAAATAGGTCGGGAAGGTGGCCGCCGAGATCATGTATTTTCCCGAGGGCAGGATCGAGACGTTTTTTAGATCCCTTAGGCATTCGCTAGCCAAAAAAAAGCGATCCTTAAAGGGAAAAAACGAGAGATCCTCGCTTACGAGAAAAACGACGACCGCCTCGTTTTCGCCGGCGGCCCGCCTGATTAAGGCTTCGTGGCCCTTGGTAAAGGGATTGCAGTTCATGACCAGGACGGCGCGCTTAGGGGGCAAATGGGCAAGTTCTTTGGCCGCCCCCAGGGCCCAGGAATCGATTGAACCCAGGCCGGTTTCCAGCAAGGCCACGTAAGGCTCTACCCTGGCGATCTCGGAAAAACCCAGCTCGCCAAACATGTAAGCCTTTCGGGGATCGGTGAAAACGAAAAAATGGACGATCCCCCGGCGGGTTTGTTCCCGGGTAAGAGCCGTGACCAGGGCGGAGGTTAAGCCCTGGCCTTGGTAAGCTTCGTTTACGGCGAAGTTTTTTAAAACCTCCCCTTTGAAGGAACCCGTGGCGACGATGGCCGGGCCCTTTCGCAAAATGACCGTGTAATCAAGATCCCCTTCGTATCCAAGGCCAAAGGAACTTAAAAACTCGGTAACCTCCCTGACTTCCCGTTTTGAGTCCAGCTCCAAGGCCTCCAATTCCAAAGACCCACGCAAGGTTAAACCTCCAAAAAAAGGGAGCCCGGAACATGGGGGTTTTTAACCCCACGTTCCGATCTTGGGCGAACTAAAGGTTGGGAGCCCTAACCACGTCAATGATGGTGCCGTCGCGGTATTCAACCAAACCGACGATTGGCCCGTCAAAGGCCATGGTTTGGGGAATCCCGGCCATCTTGTGGGCCAGGTTTTTCAATTCATGGATGTCTTTGACCGGCAAACCGGCCGCGAGGAAACGATCCCTAAGATCGGCTCTGGCCGGGTTTACGGCCAAGCCGTATTCGGTCACCAATACGTCAACCGTCTCACCGGGGGTGGTGGCCGTAATCACCCTGTCCACGACTATGGGGAGCCGGCTTCTTAAAAGCGTGGTCACGATGACGGTCATCTTGGCCCCGGCGGCCGTGTCCGGATGGCCCCCGGCCGCGCCCATTAAAACCCCGTCCGAGCCGGTAATGACGTTAACGTTAAAATCAACGTCTATTTCCGTGGCCCCCAATATGACCACGTCCAGATCGTTTACCAAAGATCCGCCATTGAAGGGATTGGCGTAAAGATCGGAACTGACCTCGACGTGGTTTGGGTTACGGCCAATGGATCTGACCGACTCCAAGTCAAAACTCTGGACGTCAAAAAGGTTTCCGAATAAGCCCTCTTCCAACATGTCAACCATATAGCCGGTGATGCCGCCCAGGGCGAAACTGCCCTTTATGTTTTGGGCCCTCATCATCCGGCCAACGTAATGGGCCGCGGCCAACGAGGCCCCCCCGGCCCCGGTCTGGAAAGAAAAACCGTTTTTTAGTAAGCCCGAGGCCTCGATAACCTTGGCGGCCGTGTCGGCGATATGCAGCCCCACCGGGTCTTTGGTGATTCGGGTAGTCCCGGAGACTATGCCCTGGGGATCGCCTAGGCTTTCGACCAAAACCACGCGGTCAACCTTGTTTTGGCCTATGGAAGCCGGGAGCAAGGGATAGGGAACCAAATTGTCGGTTACGGCCACGACGTGGGTGGCGTAATCGGCGTCGGGAAAGGCGTAGCCCAGCGACCCGCAGGCGGATTTTCCGATGGCCCCGGTTAGGTTCCCCCGGTCATCGGCCGTGGGAGCGGCGATAAAGGCCACGTCAACTTTTAGTTCCCCGCTTCTTAAGGACCGGGGACGCCCCCCGTGGGAATGGAGAATGACCGGCGTGGGCAAAATGCCATTGGAGAGGGCCACGGCCAGGGGACCGTAAACCCCGCTGGTCCTAAGGGAAGTCACCACGCCTTTTTTTATGAACTCAATCATGGGGGCGTGGGTGGCGAAAGCCGCGGTCAAAGACACGGAGATGTTTTTTAAGCCCAAACTCTCGGCCGTGGCCAAGACCTGGTTTACCACCTCGTCCCCGTTTCTAAGGTGATGGTGAAACGAAAAGGTCATGCCGCTTTCGATCTTGAGGCTCTTAAATAGATCCCCAAGGCCATGACAGAGCTTGGATTGGCCCAATCTCGCCGCCTTAATCGGCGGCCCGTACGAAGCCCCTTCCGGGAGGGTCTTAAAGGCCCCCTGGTATTTTTTGACCGGACCAAAGCCCTCCACGAATTGCGGGATATCCCTTCCAATGGCGTTAATCATTTTATTTCTCTCTCCGTTCCCAGACCCTCGGGCACGATTTTCCATCGATGATGCCAAGCGCCTTGGAACGATGGCCTAGCCGCGAAACCTTTGGCGACTAAGGTAAATATCGTCCCCGGCTAGAAAGGCCAACTAATTGGCCCCGTCTAGCTTAAATCTTCCCGTAACGGTTAGCCCCGAGACCGGCTTTTTCTAGGCCCATTAAGTTTTCGCCCATTTGATACTATAATCGTTTGATTTTTTTATCGTTTTACCAAAACGCTTTAAGGCCAAGCTTTTTTCGGGCGCTTCCGCCTTAGGCCATTTTAGGCCACCTTAGGCCGCCTTAGGCCACCTTGGGCCACCTAATCGTCCCCTTGGCCAATTAGCTTAAGCCGGCGGGCCAAATTCATGACGTTCACGGCCCTTTTGGCCACGGGAGCGTCAACCATCTTCCCGCCCACCGAGGCCACCCCCGATCCTTCCTTTTCGGCCTGGCGTAAGGCCTTCAAGATCCTCCGGGCGTAATCTATCTCCGTCGCGCTGGGGTTGAAGGTCTCGTTTATGGGCTTTACTTGGCGGGGGTTAATGGCGCCCTTCCCGGTAAAACCTAGGTTTTTGGCAAGTTTCGTGTCTTTAATCAAGCCTTCCTCGTCGTTCGCGTCGGTAAAAACGGCGTCAAAGGACTCTATCCCGGCCGCGGCGCAGGCGTTAACCAGTAAGGATCTGGCCACGGCGATCTCTTCCCCGCCTTTGGTCCTAAGCGATCCCACCATGGCCGTGTAATCCTCGGCGCCCATGAGTAAGCCCATCAAGCGATAGTGGGATCTGGCGATTTCGTAAACCTCGGCCAAGCCCTGGGGGCTTTCGATGATGGCCAAGATCTCGATTCTTTTTTGCGAGGGCCTTTCCAGATCGTCCAATTGGCCGGCCAGATCCTTTATGTCCGAGGCCCTATGGACCTTGGGGAGCATCAACAAATCGGGTTGGCTGGGGACGATCTCCTTTAAATCGTCGGCGCAAAAAGTGTCGAGGGAATTAAGGCGAACGCATTTTTGGGCTTGGCCGTAATCGATGGTAACCAAGGCCCTGGCCACCAGCTCCCTGGCCGCGTCTTTCTCGTTTGGGGCCACGGCGTCCTCTAGATCCAAAATGACCACGTCCGCCCCAAAAAGCCCGGCCGTCTGAAGCATGCCGGGGTTATTGCCCGGAACGAACAACGCGGAACGTCTAACTATCATGCCTTACCCTCCCTTTCCGGCCCAACCCCGGCCCTGGACAGGGCCGTGACCAGCCTGGCCCTGATGGCGTAATCGAGGGCGCCCTTATCGATGGCCTTGACGTTCAAATCGCTCAGGCCATAGGACTTGACGGTTTCCACGATGGTCTGGCGTATGGACTCCCCATATTGCTTTTTTACGATACTCTCCAGTTCCAAAACGATCCCGTTGGCCCCGGGCTCAACGATGATCATGATGTCGTTGGATTCCAATGTCCCCGCCTGGGCGGGCTTTAATACGCTTTTCAATTATCAAGTCTCCTTAAAAAAGTGACGCGGCTCGTTTACGCCCCACCAAAAATCCCTAAATTTTACGCTTTTCCCAGCGTCCGTATTCCTAAGCCTAGCTTCTTAACCACGTCTTCCCCAAGACCGCCCGGCCTTGGCCCTTACGCCTGGCCCATAGGCCCGACCGGCTTGGCCCCGAAAGTCAGACGGGGCTTAAAAACGTCCAACGGCCATGGCCGTTTTTGGGTTTCCCGATTTCAGGCAATAAAAAGCCCCTAATGAGTAAAAACGAAACAAAGCCAACGTTAGTAAGATAAATCAAATGTTTTTACTCAAAATATCAAAATTAAAATTCTAATTTAGGGGTTGAATTTAATTTCGAAACGAAATTACCGGTTGGATAAAAATCTCCAGCGAAAGGCCCGGCCATGGGGAGGGCGAAGGGTTGACCGCGTCCGCCATGTTTATTTTGGCAGACCGGACGGCCTGGTGTCAAGGTAAGCTTGGCCTTGTGGCTTTGGGCCCTAAGGCTTTGGGCCGCGAGCCTTGGGGAAGCGAGCCTTGGCCCGCCCCGGGGCGGACAGGGAGCGGTTTTGGCCAAATCACCACCACAGTGGGGGTTGGTCAATGGCCCGAATGATTTTAGGGTCATGAAGACCTAAAAACACAAGTTTATAATAATCTATATCCCTATACTTATCTATAGTGAGATCTATTTCGGCAACTTTTTTATAAAAATCTTGTAAAGGCTTAACGTTTACTTTATTGTCAAACCAATTAAGAATTTCCTCACTATATTTGTCAATACATTCGGTCATTTGTTTAACGATAGGGTTATCGTAATCAATGAATTTTTCTATCCAAGAGGTTAAGAAATTGGTCGCCGTTTCCCTGGTTTGTCGCCTCCATATCCTGGCGAGATCTTCGTGCAGAATAAAGGCCAAGGTTAGGGGTTCGGTAATTTCGCGCAATAAATCAAGCCGATCCTGCGGATCCATAAACGCGTTGTATTCCATCGTGGCGAACTCATCGGCCTCGATTAGATATTTTTGGTCAGCCGAGGAACTGGAGAAGATGTATTTTTTTTCCAGGCCGGCGCGTTGGTCCATTAGTTTTTCGACATGAAACCGATCGAAAATGATGGAGGCGTTTCGCAAGTTAGAGGCGACCGAACTTACGTAGGAAGCGTTCGGGTCAAGGGCCACGGCCTTGATTTTTTTGGCTTCCCTGGGCCCAAGTAGCGCCCAAAATTCGTCCAAAGCGTCAGGGGCATGGCCTTGGCCTACCGACAAAACTCTTTTTGTCTCAAGATCCATGACTATGGTAAAACCGATGTCGCCGTTATTTATCAATATATCATCGATGATTATTTCTTTTACATTGCTAATTTTGTTACTAACATATTCTTGATGTAAATAATCAGTGAAAGCCAAATAACAAATATCTAAAGGAACACCAAAAACCTTATTAAATACGGTAATAGATGTACTATCAAGCGCTTTTATAAAATAAGAATAAAAAGCTTTTGTATATTTCTTCTTTTTATCGGCAAAGTCGATATCCACTTCTCTTGTTTTCCTACAAGAGTGACATTTGACTATCGGGATTTGGCAAACGACTTCCACCTGGGAGCGATTCAAGGGCGCTCCCCTAAAGACTCGCCTGACGTTTTCTTTTACCGACACGTCCTTGGAGCCGCAAGAGGGGCAAACCGCGGCTTCGGCCTTAACCTCACAGTCCATTTCAAAACCTTCCCCAACCCTTTTTACGCCTATGTAGTTAAGGGATTCCACGCCCTGGCTCACGACTAATAACCGCGGTTGAACGTCAACGCTTTCTTCTGGATTTTTTGGCATAAGTTTGGCTCCGGCCTATTTTTTTTTCCCGTTGCCCATTAAACCACGATAGGCCCTTTTTTTCAACGTCAAGTCGCTTTTTTTCCAATCGATACGACTCCTTCCTTAATTTTTGGTTAACGTTGTCGCGCTTTTATTTCATTTGTTCTCGATTAAACCCAACCCAATCAAAGGTAAAAAACCCCTCTCCCCCTTAGCCCCAAACGCGACCAAACCCTGCCTAGCTTGGTTTTGTCGCGTTTGCCCGCCTTCCCCTGGCCCCTTCGCGCCCAAGGCCTTTGGCAAATATCCAAACGAAAATTTTTAAACCCCCAAAACCGCCCGAGGGCCGAGGGCCGAGGGCCTTGGGCCTTGGGCCTTGGGCGGATTGCCGGCCGACTTGGGGTGGGGGGTGAAAAAAAGGGTAAAAATTTTGTCAAAAACCATATTTTGACAAGTGGTTTTTGGGGCCCCAAAACGGGCCAATTTTAGGCCACTATTGAGGGAATGGGCCCTGAAGTCGGCTAATGACGTGGGTTTTAAAAAATGGATTTTTTTGGCCCGAAGAAAAAATTTTTTTGTAACTTTTCATGGACCCTAGGCTCAAATTTTTGATAAGTATCGAAATATTCTTTTAAAAAAATTTTTCTTAACATGACGTTAAAATATCGAATTGCTATTGCAATTGAGAATCAGTTATTTTAAACTAGCAACGTGTCGAGAAACAAAATCGCTCCCCCAGGGAGCATCAATCCAAAACGGCTCTTAAGTCGGATCGGCCCCAGAAGGGGGTCGCCAGGAAGGAGAATCGCATGGGTAACGTATTGATAGTTTACGGTTCGACCACGGGGAATACCGAGTGGGTGGCCGGCCAGTTGTCGGAGCAACTTAAAGCCGCCGGGCATAGCGTCCAAACGGCCAAAGCCGGGGCCATTCCCGCCGCCGGTCTTTGCGAAGGCAAGGACCTGGTTCTCTTTGGCTGTTCCACGTGGGGCCAGGACGAAATCGAGCTTCAGGACGACTTCATCCCCCTCTTCGAGTCCTTCGACTCCATCGGGGCCTCGGGGGTAAAAACGGCCGTCTTTGGCTGTGGGGATGAGGACTATACCCATTTTTGTGGGGCCGTGGACGCCATAACCGACAAACTCACTAACCTGGGCTCCAAAGTCGTGGGCGGCAAGCTCAAAATAAACGGCGACCCCGGCGACTCGACCGAGGCCATTAAGTCCTGGGGCCAGGGGGTCATTTCAGCCATCTAACTCCTACCACCGGCCTTAATCACGCCTGTCTCGCCTGGCCGGAATCGCGAACGCTATATTTTATGGTGGATAATCATGGATACCGAAATCGCTTTGTCACGCATGTTTAATAACGTTTGGCCTCACCTTGGCGAAAGGGAGAGGCGACTGGTGGCCGCCAGCGAGGCCAGGCGGATTGGCCGCCGTGGCATTTCAATGGTTAGCCGGGCCTGCGGGCTTTCCCGGGTCACGATAACCAAAGGTATTAAGGAGCTTGACGAGGCTCCTTTGGCGCCGGGTAAAACCCGCCGCTCCGGGGCGGGTCGGCCCCGGGTAGAGCGGGTTGACCCGGATATCTGGTCTTGCTTGGATCGACTCCTTAGGGAGTCGGCCCCCACCGAGACCCCCAATATCCTGTGGACCGTCAAAAGCACCCGCAAGCTGGCCCAAGAGCTCACCGCCTCCCATCACCGCATCAGCCATGAGAAGGTGGCCCAGATCCTAAGGCAAAACGGTTACAACCTCCAGGGCACCCGCCGTAACGACGAAAACCGCCTGCAGCCCGATCGCCAGGCCCAGTTTCAGTACCTGGAAAACCGGGTTAGGGATCGCCTAGACGACGGGCAACCGGTCGTAAGCGTCGAGACCCGCCGCCGGGACCCCATCCTCCTTACCGGGGACTATGGCCAAACCAAGGGCGGCGGCATCGATCGCCTTTTGGCCGGGGAATTCCCCACCGGGGTCTACGACCCGCTTTTGGCCAGGGAAACGGTCAATATCGAAACGGCCATGGAAGCCCCGGGTTTTACGGTCGATTCCCTCCTGGGTTGGTGGCTAGTCGAGGGCCAAGAACTTTTTCCCCAGGCCACCAGCCTCTTTATCACCGCCGACGGCTGCGGCGGCTCGCAAAAATTTTCCTGGAAGGCCGAGATCCAAAAGCTTTCCAATACCCTGGGCTTACCGGTCGAGTTTTGCCGCTTCCCCCCGGGCACCTCGAAATGGAACCGGCCCTGCCAAAGACTTTTCTCCTTCGTCTCGTCCCACTGGAAAGGCGAGTCGGAAAGGGACTATGAGGTTTCGGCCAAGTTACTAAACCCCCCAGAAGAAACCAGGACCATGGCCCTGGGCCTTAGGCTAGACCATAGCCATTTCCAGCCCCAAGCGCGCCCAAACGAGGATGAGCGGGGATTGCAATTACTCCCGTCGGAGTTCCATGGGGATTGGAACTTCACCATAAACCCCGAGTCATTCGGGCCCTTCCGATTGTCCGCGGTCTTTGAGCAAAATCAAAAGTCCGTCTCCTTGTAG